>DATGTG010000018.1:0-8362 GCA_035301965.1 Wenzhouxiangella sp.
CATGGCGCTGGTGGGCACGCCGCTGCAGGCGCGCCGCAAAATTCCCGACAGCCCCGAGCGGGCGCTGGCCGACTGGCTGCGCTTCGGCGAGCTGGCCCCCGACGACCGCCACGCCCTGGCCTGGGCAAAACATTATGTGGAGCACTCGCGCCCCCGGGTGTACGACTGGCTGCTGAACGAAGGCCTGAAATTCATGCCGGCCGTCAACTGGGTGGAGCGCGGCCGCCACGGCGACGGCAACAGCCTGCCGCGCTATCACCTGCTGTGGGGCACGGCCCGCCACATGGTCGAGCGCCTGACCGCCGCGCTGCAAGGCCCCGAACTCGCCGGGCGCATCAGAATTTTGCACAGCCACCGCGCCACCGGCATCGAACAGACCGACGGGCGCATCAGCGGAGTGGTGGCCGTTGATGAACGCGACCAGACCGAAACGCGCCTGGACGCCGGCGTGGTGGTCGTGGCCAGCGGCGGCATCAACGGCAGCCTGGCGCAGGTGCGCAAACACTGGCCGACCGACCGGCCACAGCCCGCCGAGCTGCTCAACGGCGCCCACCCCCATGCCGACGGCGCCATGCACCAGCTCGTCGGAAAACAGTTTGACGGCCGCATTGTGCGCGCCGGCGAAATGTGGAACTACGCCGCCGGCGTCCCCCATCCCCGGCCGCTGTTCGACGGCCACGGGCTGTCGCTGATTCCGTGCAAGTCGGCCCTGTGGCTGAACCATCGCGGCGAGCGCATCGGCCCCGAGCCGCTGGTGACCGGTTTTGACACCCACTGGCTGTGCCGCCGCGTGGCCGGGCAGGAAAAACCCTGGACCTGGCAGCTGCTCAACCGCCGCATTGCCCGCCGCGAGCTGGCCATTTCGGGTGCCGAGCACAATCCGCGCATCAAAAACCGCCAGTTTCTGCGCTTTGTGGCCGGGCTGGTGCTGGGCAGCAGCCGCCTGCTCAACGACATGCTGGATCAAAGCCCGCATTTCATCTGCGCGCCCGGCCTTGAAGCGCTGGCCGCCAAAATGAACCGCCTGACCGGCGGCGATCACGTGCAGCCCGCTGCGCTGCGCGCCACGGTGGAGGCGTACGACGCCAACTTTGCCAGCGGCAGCAGATTGGAAAACGACCCGCAGATTCACCTGATTCGCCACGCCCGCCAGTGGGGGCCCGACCGGCTCAGAACCTGCCGGCCGGCGCCGCTTCAAAACCGGCGCGACGGGCCATTCATCGCCATTCACACCCGGCTGATTACGCGCAAGAGCCTGGGCGGACTGCGCACCGATCTGGGCAGCCGCGTGCTCGACCGCCACGGCATTCCGGTGGCCGGGCTGTACTGCGTGGGCGAGGCGGCCGGCTTTGGCGGCGGCGGTGCCTGCGGCAAGCGCTCGCTGGAAGGCACCTTTCTGCCCGGCTGCATTCTGACCGCGCGCGCCGCCGCGCAGGCCATTGTCCAGGGAGGCTGAATATCATGCCCAATGCCCGCCCTTCCCCCTTTCCGGCCACGGCCGATGACTACCGTCGGCTGGCGCGTCGCCGCCTGCCGCGCTTTCTGTTCGACTATGTGGACGGCGGCGCCGGCCGCGAGCAGACCCTGGCCGCCAACGCCGCCGGGTTCGACGCCCTGAAACTGCGCCAGCGCGTGCTCGTTGACGTGGGCGACATTGATACATCAACCGCGCTGCTGGGCCAGCCCGCCGACCTGCCGCTGATGCTGGCCCCGGCCGGGCTGGCCGGCATGCTGGCGCGGCGCGGCGAGGTGCAGGCGGCGCGCGCTGCCGACAGCCGCCATCTGCCCATGACCGTCTCCACCGTCGGCATCTGCCCGTTTGCCGAAGTGCAGGCCGCCAGCCGTCAGCCGGTGTGGTTTCAGCTCTACATGCTGCGCGACCGGGAGGCGGTCGGCGACATTCTTGACCAGGTGTGGGCCGACGGCTGCCGCACGCTGGTGTTTACCATCGACCTGCCGCTGCCGGGCATGCGCCACCGCGACACCCGCAACGGCCTGGGCGTACCCGGCCTGCGCGCCGGCCTGGTCCGCGCCCGCCAGGTGCTGGCCCGCCCGCGCTGGCTGCATGATGTGGCCCTGCGCGGCAAGCCGCTGACATTCGGCAACCTGACCCGACAGGTGCCCGACGCCCGCAATCTGGACGCCTTCAAGGCGTGGGTGGACGGCCAGTTCGACCCGACCGTGACCTGGGACGACATGGACTGGCTGAGAAAACAGTGGCGCGGCCGGCTGCTGCTCAAGGGCGTGATGGAGGCTGACGACGCGCGCCGCGCGGCCGACAGCGGCGCCGACGGGCTGATTGTGTCCAACCACGGCGGCCGCCAGCTTGATCCGGTGGCCGCCAGCATTCGCAAGCTGCCGGCCATTGTCGACGCCGTGGGCGATCAGCTGGACGTGTTTGTCGACGGCGGCATTCGCGGCGGCGCGGATATTTTCAAGGCGCTGGCGCTGGGCGCGCGGGGTGCGCTTGTCGGCCGCGCCTGGCTGTGGGCGCTGGCGGCCGGGGGTCAGCACGGCGTGGAAAGCCTTGTTGATGCCCTGCAGCGCGAGCTGGCACTGACCATGAACCTGTGCGGCGTCACCCGCATTGCCGACATCAATCATCATCATCTGGACGGCGGGCCGCTGTGATGCCCGCCCTGATTTCCGGCCCATGAATCCTGGAGGAGTTCAATCATGCCCAACGGTGCGCAAGCCTTAATCAAAACCCTGGCCAACGCCGGCATCGACGTGTGCTTCAGCAACCCCGGCACCAGCGAGATGCATTTTGTCGCCGCGCTGGACGACGAGCCGCGCATGCGCGCCGTGCTGGCGCTGTTTGAAGGCGTGGCCACCGGCGCCGCCGACGGCTATGCGCGCATGGCCGACAAACCGGCCGCCACGCTGCTGCATCTGGGGCCCGGGCTGGGCAACGGCCTGGCCAACCTGCACAACGCGCGCAAGGGCAAAACGCCGGTGATCAACATCGTCGGCGACCACGCCACCTGGCACACCCAATACGATGCCCAGTTGCAGTCTGACATCGAGACCATGGCGCGCAACGTTTCGCCAGACTTTGTGCGCACCTCCACCACCACCGCCGAGCTTTCGCAGGATGCGGTGGACGCCATTGCCGCCGCCCAGGGGCCGCCCGGCCAGGTGGCCACGCTGATTCTGCCGGCCGACGTGTCGTGGGGTGAAGGCGGCCAGGTGCTGACGCCGCCGGCGCCGCCCCGGCCGCCGGCCGCCGGCGATGACGCCATAAGCGCCATTGCCGATATTCTTGCCGGCGATGAGCAGGTCGCCTTTTTGCTGGGCGGCCGCGCGCTGCGCGAACCGGCGCTGATGGCTGTTTCAAAAATCGCCGAAAAAACCGGCGCGCGCGTGTTTGCCGAATGCTTTCCCACCCGCATGCAGCGCGGTGCCGGCCTGCCGCCCGTGGATCGCATTGCCTATCTGGCCGAGCTGGTGGCAGTTCAGCTCCACGAGGTCAAGCATCTTGTTCTGGTGGACGCGCGCTCACCGGTGTCGTTCTTTGCCTACCCCGGCCGCGCCAGCGATCTGGTGCCCGAAGGCTGCCAGGTTCACACGCTGTCGACCGACAGCGAGGACGCCGCCGCCAGCCTGGAAAAACTGGTGGCAGCCGCCGGGGCCCAAGACACGCCGGCGCGGATTCAGCCGCCCAGACGCCCCGGCCGCCCGCGCGGCAGGCTGACCGCGCCCAAGGTCTGCAAGGCGGTGGGCGAGCTGATGCCCGACAACGCCATTGTTGTCGACGAAGCCATCACCTCGGGCCTGATGCTCAACGCCATGACCCAGGGCGCGCCCCGGCATGATCTTCTGACCCTGACCGGCGGCGCCATCGGCCAGGGCCTGCCGAGCGCCACCGGGGCCGCCATTGCCTGCCCCGACCGGCCGGTGATTGCCCTGATCGGCGACGGCACGGCCATGTACACCATTCAGGCGCTGTGGACCATGGCGCGCGAAAATCTCGACGTCACCGCCATTATTTTCAACAACTCGGCCTATTCGGTGCTCAACATGGAGCTGGAGCGGGTGGGCACCGACACCGCCGGCGGCCCCAAGGCGCGTTCGCAGCTGGAGCTGACCGGCGCGGAGCTGGACTTTACCCACCTGTCGCGCGGCATGGGCGTGCCCGGCGAGCGCGTGACCACCGCCGGCGCGTTCTGCAAGGCATTTGAGCGCGCGCTTGAAACACCCGGCCCGCACCTGATCGAGGCCGTGGTGCCCGAATCGCTGGGCGGCACCAAGCGCAAGGTGCTGCCGTGGCTGCTGCGCTCGCTGCCCAACCTGCCGCCGCGGCTGCAGCAGCTGCTCAAGCAGAAGATTGCGCCGTAAAGACGTCCGGGTTTCAGCCGGCGTCCACCGCGCGCCGGACGGCGGCGATGAAGGCGGCGCGGGCGGCCGTCAGCTCGTCGCTGGTGGCCCGGGGCCAGGCGGCCATCTGGGCAATGACCAGTTTTCGGGCCGGGTCGATGTAGATCAGCTGGCCAAAAATGCCCGTCGCTGAATAGCCGCCGTCGGCGTCCACCCACCACAGATAGCCGTAGCCCTGGTCGGGGCCGTCCAGCGGCTGGATGACGCGGGTGGCGTCGGCCAGCCAGTCGGAATCCACCACCGGGCGGCCGTCAATACGGGCGCCGTCAAGCACAAACTGTCCCAGGCGCGCGTAGTCGGCCAGGGTGGCCGACAGGCCGCTGCCGCCGATGTTGCTGTCATCGCACTCGTCGGCCAGCCACGCGCCGTCGGTCGCCATTCCGTAGGGCTTCCAGATGGTTTCCGACAGGTAGTCGGCCAGGGTCCGGCCGGTGGCGCGCTGCACCAGAATGCCCAGCAGGTCGGTTTCGCCGGTGCTGTAGTTCCAGTGCTCGCCGGGGGCGTGGGCCGCCGGCAGGGTTTTCATGTAGGTCAGGATATGGGCCTCGTCATCCGCGCAGGGCTGCATGTACATCTGCGCCACGTCCGATTCGGCGTCCTCGTAGTCTTCATTCCAGCGCACGCCCGAGGTCATGGTCAGCAGCTGGCGCACGTTGACATCGGCATAGGCACCCTCCGCCAGCTCGGGCACGTAGTCGACCAGCCGGTCGTCCATGCTGCCGACGTGGCCCTGTTCCAGCGCTGCGCCAAGCAGCAGGGCGGTGATGGACTTGGCCACTGAAAATGATGTCCAGTGCGTGTTCTCGTCCACGCCTGGGGCAAATTCCCGCAGGCGCACCCGGCCGTCCTGAAGAATCATGACGCCGGCGATATGATGCGCGTCCATGTAGTCGGCCACGGTGGTTGCATCGCCCCAGTCAGGCACCAGCAAACGGCCGGCGGGCAATGCGTTAACCCGGCTGCCGCGCGCCACTTCGTGGCTGGGAAAAAGCTCGTGCATGATCGGAAAGCGCTCTTCGCGCTCGTCCTGTTCCCAAAACAGCAGGCCTTCAAGCTGCTGGCCCATGGTCAGCTCCTCGCCCGAGGGCCCCGGCAGGCTGCAGGCCGCCGCCGAAATCAGCAGCGCCGCCACCAGTAAAACACGAACCATTCCAGCCATGCGGACATGCCCTCCCGTTGAAAAGAAAGCTCATGATAACGCCGCCCGCCGGCTGTCCGGACGAAATCGGACTGCCGGCGCCGGTCAATCGCGCTTAATATACGCCGGTGTCCTGCGCCCGCCCGGGCGGACATGACGACGCGCCTTCCATCCGCCAATCCGGCCAGCGCCGGCCGCCACCGACAGACATGAGCCAGACAGCCGCCAGCCCATCAGCTTCATCCGCCCGCCGCAGCTCGCTGCAGGCGTGGATTGTCTATATCGCCGGCGTGTTTGCCTACATTGTTGCGGTCATGCAGCGCACCACCCTGGGCGTGGCAGGCGTGGCGGCCGCCGAGCGCTTTGAGGTGGACGCCGCGCTGCTGTCTTCCCTGGGCGTGCTGCAGCTGGCCATTTATGCCGGCATGCAGATTCCGGTGGGCATGCTCATCGACCGCATTGGCGCGCGACGCCTGCTCATCATCGGCACGGTCATCATGCTGGCCGGGCAGATTCTGGTCGGCTTCGCGCCCGACATCGTGCTGGCCGTATGCGGCCGCATTCTGGTGGGCGCCGGTGACGCCACCATCTTTGCGTCGCTGGTGAGGCTGACCGCCGCCTGGTTCAGCGGCCCCATCCTTTCGTCGCTGTTTCAGTGGATAGGCGCGCTGGGGCAGATTGGCCAGATTCTTTCGGCGGTGCCGTTTGCCTGGCTGCTCAACCAGTCGGGCTGGACCACCGCCTTCCTGAGCGCGGCATCGTGCTCGGTGATTGCCCTTGTGGTTCTTGTTGTGGCCATTCCCAAAGGCACCAAACAGGGCGCCGCCACGCGCTCGGACCGGCCGCCCCAGCGGGCGCTGGCGCTGCTCGGCCAGGCGCTGACCGAGCCCGGCACCCGGCTGGGCTTCTGGACCACCTGGACCGCCCAGGCGTCCGGCTTCATGTTTACCCTGATGTGGGGTTTCCCGTTCATGGTCTATGGCCTGGGCCTGTCGCCCAACACGGCCGCGCTGATGCTGGTGGTTACCGTTGTGGTCGGCTCTGTTGCCGGGCCGTCGCTGGGCCTGTTCTCGGCGCGCTTTCCGCATTTGAGGATACGGGTCATTCTGCTTGGCGCCGGCGCACTGGGGTTGGTCTGGGGGGCGATCATTCTGTGGCCCGCCATTCCGCCGCTGTGGCTGCTGCTGGTGCTGCTGGTTGCCTTTGGCATCACGATTCCCAGCGGAGTCATGGGCTTTGACCACGCCCTGGACTACAACCCGCCCGAATGCCTGGGCTCGGCCAACGGCATTGTCAACATGGGTGGCTTTGTGCCGGCCGTCATCCTCATTCTCACCATGGGCATGGTGCTTGACTGGCACCAGCGGCTGACCGGCACCAGCGGTCTGGAAAACCTGTATTCAATGAGCGGGTTTCGGATTGCGTTTTCGGTGCAGTATCTGGTGGTGGCCTTTGGTGCCTTTTATCTGCTCAGAACCCGGCGTCAGGTGCGGCGGAAATGGGGCCGCAAGGCGCGCTGCTGAAACCGCTGAAACTCTAAAGATAGCGCTTGCGCAGCTCGGCCGGTGACAGGGGCGAAATCAGCCCCGGCGGAATATCCAGCACGGTGAGCGCGCCAAAGTTTTTTTGCCCGTGCAGGCGGGCCACGGCGCGCGCGTAGGCCACCAGCACGCTGGCGGTAAATTCCGGGTTGCTGTCCAGCTTCAGGCCATATTCGAGCACCTGGGCGTGGTCGGCCGATGTTTTGCCGGCGCGCACCACCCGCCCGCCGTGCGGCATGGCGCCGTGCTCGCGCGCCAGGGTTTCGGCGTCGATGAAGTGAACCTGCGTGTCGTAGTCGGCAAAGTAGTGCGGCATGTCGACAATGGCGCGGCGCACCTCTTCCGGATCGGCGCCCGGTTTGAGCACCACAAAACACTCGCGCCGGTGCATTTGTGCTGCGCCCAGCTGCGGCTGCCGGCCGCTGCGCACTTCTTCCAGGCTGTCTTCGGAAGGCAGGGTGTATTGCACGCCGCCGGCCACGCCCGGCACCTGCCTGACCGCGTCGGAATGGCCCTGGCTCAGCCCCCGGCCCCAAAAGGTGTAGGTGTCGCCGCCGGGCACCAGCGCTTCGGCCATCACGCGCTGGATGGAAAACAGGCCCGGATCCCAGCCGGCGGAAATCAGCGCGGTGGTCCGCCCTGCGCGGGCGGCGCTGTCCACCGCCTCAAAATGCTCTGGAATGCGGGCGTGGGTGTCAAAGCTGTCGACCACGCAAAAGCGGCGGGCCAGTTCGGGCGTCTGGCGGGGCAAATCGTCCTTTGAGCCGCCGCACAGAATCAGCACGTCGATGCGCCCGCTGAAGTCATCCAGCGCATCCATGGGCCAGACAGAGGTCGTCTCAAGCTGCGGGGTGACGGACGCCGGATCGCGGCGGCTGAAAACGCCGGCCAGCTGCATATCGTCATTGGCGGTCACTGCCAGCTCGGCGCCGCGCCCCAGGTTGCCGTAGCCGACAATGCCGACTTTTATCAGCCGCGCCGGCTGTCTGTCGTTCAACATGCGTGTTCCATTTATTGCGAGGGCTGCAAGGACTGCGACAATTCTGCCATGACGGCCTCGAACCCGGGGTTGGGCTGAACCCGATTGCCTATAAACACCAGCGGCAGCGCGTCGTTCATGATCTGGTCGAGCTTTCTTTGCGCCGTGCGCGGCAGGGGCTGCTCGAACTCAAACTCGACCCGGTGCGTGCGCCGGACTGAAACGCCCGCCTGCACCAGCTGCTCATAAAGACCGTCGGCGCGCCGGGCCGCTTCTTCGGGGCAGTTTTCTGCCGCCACCACGTAGACATCGCCGGCGCTGTGGCCC
>DATGTG010000019.1:0-3301 GCA_035301965.1 Wenzhouxiangella sp.
GTCAAATGCCAGGCAAAGCGCAGGGTTTGTGCTGTAAATGCAGTGCCGCCAAACAATCGGGGCAGGCGGTTACGACGAATCAGCCGGGCAATGATATAGCGCTCCCCAAGAATGGAATGCGCCAGGCCAAGCAGGAAAACAAGAAGGGCTGAAACATGCAGTGCGTTCACGGTATTGCGGCTCCACAGGCCGTAGCCAAAAATTCAGTCGCCGGCATGTCCTTTCATGCAACCTGCATATAAAACTTTAAAACAGGACACAAGTCAACCTTTAAGCCGTCAATATGGCTGAATCTCAACATTTTTCAATATTTATTTCAGGTGTTGACTTTGGCATTTTGCCTGTGCAATGATGTTTCGCCATGAGCTTCACAACCGACAATTTTGCGCTGAGCATCCACCGGCCCCTGCCGGCGGGCCGCCTGTTGCGCGTGGCTGAAGCTGCCCTGCCCGCAGTCGTCGTTATTATTCTTGCAGTCCTTATTGCCAGCCGAGGTGCGGGTTAGTTCAGGGCATTCAACAACAGAATTTCTTGAAACCCCGCACCGGAAACGGCGCGGGGTTTTTTATTGCCGTCACTTTGTTCAATCCAAAAAAAGGAAATAGAAATGATTATTACGCTTATTCCGGCTGCTTCCATTGTTTCCATTCTCACACCGCTTGTTGACGCTGTCCGGACAGGCACGCAAGCGGTCTCCGGTTCATTCTGCGCAACTCCACCACCTCAAACAATGCGAGCACAACATGACTTCTAGTACCCTCATCTGGCACAACGGCCAACTCAAGCCGCATGCGGCCGCCACCGTTCACGTCAGCGCGCATGCCCTGCATTACGGATCGTCGGTATTTGAAGGCGAGCGCGTTTACGACACCGACGACGGTCCACAGTTTTTCCGCCTGCACGACCACACCCGCCGCCTTTTCCAGTCGGCCCGTATCTACGGCCTCGACATCGGCTACAGCGAACACGACATCAACGCCGCCTGCCACGCGGTGGTTCAGGCCAACAACATGACATCCGCCTATGTACGTCCGCTGGCATTTTGCGGCGCGGGCGACCTGGGCGTGCTTCCCGGCCCCGATGACCCCGTTGAGGTTGCCGTCATGGCGCTCAACTGGGGCGCCTACCACGGCGAGGCCCTGGAGCACGGCGCCGATGTCTGCGTCAGCTCATGGGCCCGCCCGGCACCCAACACCACACCCGGCTGGGCCAAGGCCGGCGGCCACTATCTTTCCAGTCGGCTGGTCACGCAGGAAGCGCTCGCAAACGGGTACGCCGAAGGCCTTGTTCTGGGCACCAACGGCCTGCTCAGCGAGGGCGCGGCCGAAAACATCTTTCTGGTCCTTGACGGCCGGCTGGTCACGCCCCCGACCAGCGCCGGCATTCTGGCCGGCATCACCCGCGACAGCGTCATGAAGCTGGCGGCCAGCCTGGGCCTGGATGCACACGAAACGGACCTGCCGCGCGAGGCGCTTTACTGCGCCGATGAGGTGTTCATGGTTGGTACCGCGGCCGAAATCACGCCGGTGCGCTCGGTCGACCGCATCCCCGTCGGCAACGGCCGCCCCGGCCCCGTGACGCGCAAGCTTCAGGACGCTTTTTTTGGCCTGTTCGACGGCCGCACAAAAGACCGCTGGGGGTGGCTGACGCCGCTGGGCGCGACCGGTCACAGGGAGGATGCGGCATGAACCTCCAGTCTGTTTTTCCCGGCCCGGAACACCCTGAAAATTTCGCCTTGGGAGGGCCTGGCCATGCGCAGTGACCGAATGAAAAAAGGCCCCGACCGGGCGCCGGCGCGCGCCATGATGCGCGCCACCGGGCTTGACCGCGCCGCCATCGACAAGCCGCTGGTGGCCGTGGTGCACAGCTGGACCAACGTCAGCCCGTGCAACATGAACCTGCGTTCTCTGGCCCGCCACGCAGCAGACGGCATTCGCGCCGCTGGCGGGACGCCGGTGGAATTCAACACTGTGGCGGTGACCGACGGCATGGCCATGGGCACGCCTGGAATGCGCGCCTCCCTGGTCAGCCGCGAAGTGATTGCCGACTCCGTCGAGCTGGCCGTGGATGGCCACAGCCTGGATGCGGTGGTGGCCCTGTGCGGATGCGACAAAACCATTCCCGCCATGGCCATGGCGCTGGCCAGGCTGAACCTGCCGGGCGTTGTCCTGTACGGCGGCAGCATTGATCACGGCCGAATGGACGGGCGCTCCATCACTGTTCAAAACGTTTTTGAAGCGGTCGGCGCCCACGCCGCCGGCAGGCTGGACGATGCCGGACTGGAGCGGGTTGAAAGTTGTGCCTGCACCGGCGCGGGCGCCTGCGGCGGACAGTACACGGCCAACACCATGGCCATGGTGCTGTCCATCATGGGTCTGTCGCCGCCAGGCGCCAACGATGTGCCCGCCACCCATGCCGACAAGGCTGCGGTGGCGCGGCGCTGCGGCGAGCTGGTCATGCAGTGCCTGGCCGACAACCGCCGGCCGCGCGAGCTGATGAGCCGCCCGGCTTTCATCAACGCGGCCCGGCTGGTGGCGGCCACCGCCGGCTCCACCAACGCGGCGCTGCACCTGCTGGCCATGGCGGCCGAGGCCGGTACACGGCTGGATCTCGACGACATTGACCGGGCCGCCCGCAGCACGCCGGTGATTGCCGACCTGATGCCTTCCGGGCGCTACAGCGCAGTGGAAATGTTTGAGGCCGGCGGCGTGGCCGCCGTGGCCGCCCCGCTGCGCGCTGCCGGCTTTTTGACCGACACGCCCACCGTCACCGGCAACAGCCTGTTTGCCGAGCTGGACCAGGCGCCGCCCGCCACGGCAAATCACCCGCTGGTGCACCCGGTTGAAAAGCCGCTGCGGCCCCACGGCGGCTTTGCCGTGCTCTACGGCAACCTGGCGCCCGAAGGCTGCGTTGTAAAACTGGCCGGACTCAGCAACACCCGCTTCAGCGGCCCGGCACGTGTTTTTGAAAGCGAGGAAGAGGCGTTCAGCGCGGTTCAAAACGATTGCATCCAGGCCGGTGACGTGGTGGTGATTCGCAACGAGGGCCCGGCCGGAGGCCCCGGCATGCGCGAAATGCTGGCCGTCACCGCAGCGCTCGTGGGCCGCGGGCTGGGCGACAGCGTGGCCCTGATTACCGACGGGCGCTTCAGCGGCGCCACGCGCGGATTCGTGGTCGGCCACGTGGCCCCGGAAGCCGCCCGCGGCGGCCCCATCGCCAGGCTGCGCGATGGCGATGTCATCACCCTCGACAGCGAGGCCCGCAGCCTGTCCACGTCGGCCGACCTGAACAGCCGCGAACC
>DATGTG010000020.1:0-6921 GCA_035301965.1 Wenzhouxiangella sp.
GCCCCGCTCAATATTCTGCTGCTCGTCATCACCCCGCTGGTCATCTATCAGATCTGGCTGTAGATTCAGCCGCCCCGTTTGGCACAACGGGCCCGCTTGCATGACGCAACCTGCGATAATGACAGGCTGTCAGCCAAACACATGGAAAAACACATGACCGACGACATTGTCATCGTTTCCGCCCGCCGCACCGCCATCGGTTCATTCCAGGGCCAGTTCGCGCGCACCAAATCCACGGATCTTGGCGCCGCCGCCATTCGCGCTGCCGTTGCCGATGCCGGCATTGGCGGCGAGGAAATCTCGGAAGTCATCATGGGCTGCGTGCTGCCCGCCGGCCTGGGCCAGGCACCGGCGCGTCAGGCGGCGCTGGCGGCAGGCCTGCCTGTATCCGCCGGCTGCACCACCATCAACAAGGTGTGCGGCTCGGGCATGAAGTCCGTCATGCAGTCTCACGACGCGCTCCGGGCCGGCTCGGCCGATGTCATCGTTGCCGGCGGTATGGAATCCATGACCGGCACACCCTATATGGCAAAGCGCGGTCTGCGCATGGGCCACGCCGAGTTTCTCGACCACATGTTTTTCGACGGCCTGCAAAACCCCTATGACGGCAAGATGATGGGCCAGTTTGGCGAGCAGTGCGTGGCCAAGTACGGCTTTACCCGCGAGCAGCAGGATGAGTTTTCAAAAGCATCGGTCGAGCGCGCGCTCAGCGCCATCGAATCCGGCGATTTCAAGGACGAAATCACGCCCGTTACAGTCAAGAGCCGCAAGGGCGAAGTGAAAATTGACACCGATGAGGAGCCGGCCAAAAGCCCGGTTGAAAAAATCCCCCAGCTGCGCCCGGCATTTGCCAAAGACGGCACCATCACGGCCGCCAGCTCGTCAAAGATATCCGATGGTGCCGCCGCCTTTGTGCTGATGCGCCGGAGCGATGCCGAGGCCAAAAACATCAGGCCGCTGGCCCGCATCGTGGCCCATGCCACCCATTCCCATGAGCCGGAATGGTTTACGACCGCGCCGGTGGGCGCCATGAAAAAGGTGCTTGAAAAGGCTGGCTGGCAGACGGCTGACGTCGATCTTTATGAAGTCAACGAGGCTTTTGCCACCGTTACCATGGCCGCCATGAAGGAACTGGACCTGCCGCATGACAAGGTCAACGTCAACGGCGGCGCCTGTGCGCTGGGCCACCCTCTGGGCGCCAGCGGCGCGCGCATTCTGGTCACTCTCATTCACGCGCTTAAAAAGCGGGGCGGCCGGCGCGGCGTGGCCAGCCTGTGCATAGGTGGCGGCGAAGCCACGGCCATTGCCGTCGAGCTGCTCTGAAACCATGGCCGAACGCGTCACCATCGTTGAGGTCGGGCCGCGCGACGGGCTGCAGAACGAGCCGTACACCATCCCGACAAAAATAAAGATCGGGCTGATAGAAAGGCTGGCGGACACCGGCCTTGGCGTTATCGAGGCCACCAGCTTTGTGGCCGCACCCGCCATTCCGCAGCTGGCCGATGCCGAAGAAGTCATGGCCGGCGTTGAACGCAGGGCCGGCGTGCGCTACCCCGTGCTCGTCCCCAACATGAAGGGCTACGAGCGCGCGCGCAGCGCCGGCGCCAATGAAATAGCCGTGTTCACTGCCGCCTCCGAAGCCTTCAACCAAAAAAACATCAACTGCTCCATTGCCGAATCGCTGGAGCGCTTTGCGCCGGTTATTGAACAGGCGCGCACCGACGGCGTGCGCGTGCGCGGCTATGTCTCCACGGTTCTGGGCTGTCCCTACCAGGGCAAGGTGCCGCTGGACGATGTGGTGCGCGTGGCCGAGGCACTGCTTGAAGCCGGCTGTGCCGAAATCTCGCTGGGCGACACCATTGGCGTGGGCACGCCCGGCAAGGCGCGCGCCATGCTTGCAGCCGTGGCTCAATCCGTGCCGATCAGCCGCCTGGCGGTGCACTTTCACGACACTTACGGCCAGGCGCTGGCCAATATTTTCACCTGCCTGGATGCCGGCGTGCGCGTGATCGACTCATCGGTGGCCGGGCTGGGCGGCTGCCCGTTTGCGCGCGGCGCCACCGGCAACGTGGCCAGCGAGGATGTCATCTACATGCTCGACGGGCTGGGCATGGAAACCGGTGTCGATCTGGAAGCCCTGGCGCGCGTTGGCGACTGGATTGCCGGCGAACTCGACCGCCCCCGCTCGCGCGCCGGCCAGGCCCTGCTCAAGCGCCTGCAGGACTAGGCCGACCGCCTGCTCATAAAACCGCATCAAACAACACATCACTGCAAGGAAACATCAGCAATGAACACCCGCAATATCAGGGCCGCCATTACCGGCGGCGTCTCCGGTCTGGGCCTTGCCACCGCCCGCCATTTTGTTTCACTGGGCGGCAAGGTTGCCCTGCTCGACGTCAGCGAAGACAAGGCCAATGCGGCCGTTGAGGAACTGGGCGCGGACAATGCCCGTTTTTTCAGGGCCGATGTCACCGATGAGGCGCAGATCGAAGAGGTGCTTGGCCAGGCCCGCGACTGGATGGGCGGCCTCAACGTGGCCGTCAACTGCGCCGGCATTCTGGGCGCCGGCCGCGTACTGGGGCGCGAGGCCCCCATGCCGCTTGCAACCTTCTCGCAAACCGTCATGGTCAACCTGGTCGGCAGCTTCAACGTTGCCAAGGCCGCGGCCAGTCTCATGCAGCACAACGAGCCCGGCGAAGACGGCGAGCGCGGCGTCATCATCAATACCGCCTCGGTGGCCGCCTTTGAGGGCCAGATCGGCCAGGCGGCCTACTCCGCCTCCAAGGGCGGCGTTGTTGGCATGACCCTGCCCATGGCGCGTGAGTTCACCCGCTTCGGCATTCGCGTCATGACCATTGCGCCCGGCGTTTTCCACACCCCCATGGTCGACATCATGCCCGAAAAGGTGCAGCAGGCCCTGGGCGAGTCCATCCCCTTCCCCAAGCGGCTGGGCAAGCCCGAGGAATACGCCCGCCTGGCGGCCCACATCGTTGAAAACAGCTATTTCAACGGCACGGTCATTCGCCTGGACGGCGCCGTGCGGCTGGAGCCCAGGTAAAAAGGCGAAGCAGTTTGCCGGTCACCCTGTGGCCGGCGGCATCTCTTGCAACAGCCCGGCCTGCATCGCTAGACTGGTCAAAACAGACAAAAAGGTGTGCGTGTGGAAGCCATTCGTGAATGGATTGCCGGCATGGACAGCGCCGGGCTGATGGCGGTGGGCTGGAAGCTGCTCGGCGCCCTGCTGATCTTCATCATTGGCCGCTGGGTGGCCCAGGCAATCACGGCGCTGCTGGTGCGTGCCATGACGCGCCGCAAGCTCGACGCCATGCTGGTGTCGTTCCTCGAAGCCATTTTCTACATTACGCTGTTGCTGTGCGTTGTGCTGGCCGCCATCAGCTATCTGGGCATTGCCATCACGCCGCTCATCGCCATTCTCGGCGGCGCCGCGCTGGCCGTGGGCCTGGCGCTGCAAAGCACGCTTTCAAACTTTGCCGCCGGGTTCATGCTGGTCATATACAAGCCCTTCACCAAAGGGCACTACGTGACGGCCGGCGGCGTATCGGGCACGGTTGACCGCGTCGGGCTGTTCAATACCTGGCTCATCACCACCGACAACTGCAGGGTCACCGTTCCCAACTCGGTCATTACCGAAAGCGCCATCACCAACTTCTCGGCCTTTGAAAGGCGCCGCTGCGACATGAACATCCGCATCGACCCCGGCGATGACCTGAAAACCGCCCGCGCCGCCATCATGAACGCCATCACCGGCCATGAAAAAGTGCTTGCCGACCCTGAGCCGGCGCTCTTGCTGATGGAGCTGACCGACTACAGCGTCAACTTTTCGGCCCGTGCGTGGCTGCGAACGTCCGACTTCTGGGCAGTGCGCAGCGAGCTGCTTGGCAATATCAAGGAATCGCTTGAAGCCAGCGGCTGCAGCATTGCCCTGCCGCAGCACAAGGTTCACTACGCCGGTGACCAGAGCCCGAAACAGGACTGACGGCCAAAGCCGGGCCGCCGGGCTCGCTCGTTCCGGCCCGGGGTTCTACCGTATGGCTCTGATGATATAGCCGCCGGATTTCTCGTCCGGCACCAGCTCAAGCAGCTCGTTTTTTTCAGCTTCCAGAAGCAGTTCCGAAAAACTTCTGAAGCCGTGATAGGACTCGCTGAAACCGGGGCGACGGCGCTTGAGCGCCTGCTTGACCATGGACCCCCACACCTTGTCCTCGGCGTCTCGCTCGGCAAACAGCGCCTCTGCCGTTTCCAGCACCAGGTCAAAGGCCTCCTGCTTTCTTGTGTCAATTTTTGAGGCGGTCTTTTTCTTCTTCTTTTTCGAAGCCTTCTTTTTGGCTGCGGTCTTGGGCTTGCGAATCAGATCATCATAAAAAATGAACTCGTCGCAGTTGGACATCAAAAGATCGGAAGTCGAGCTTTTTACGCCAACACCAATCACCATCTTGTTGTTTTCACGCAGCTTGGACACCAGCGGTGAAAAATCGGAGTCGCCGCTGAGCAGCACAAAGGTGTCAACGTGCTCCTTGGTGTAACACAGGTCCAGGGCATCGACCACCATGCGAATATCGGCCGAGTTCTTGCCCGACATGCGCACGTGGGGTATGTCAATCAGCTCAAACGCCGCCTCATGCATGGCCGCCTTGAACTGGCTGTAGCGCCCCCAGTCACAGTAGGCCTTCTTGACCACGATATTGCCCTTGAGCAGCAGTCGCTCAAGCACTTTTTGAATGTCAAATGCCTCGGAGCCCAGGTCGCGCACGCCCAGGGCAATGTTTTCAAAGTCACAAAAAACCGCCAGATTGCGGGTCATGTCAGGGTTCATTTTTTCACCTTTGCGGACAGCCCTTTGCGGGTCCGCATGAATTTCATTCGGATTCGGAAGCCATCAGACGGGCAATCACGGGCGCGGAGCGCGCCTCAATGCCGGCACTGAAGAACTCCGCCTTGTCAAAGCCCGCCAGGCGGGCAATCAAAAGATCGGGAAAGCGCTCAATCGCCGTGTTCAAATCACGCACCGCGCCATTGTAAAAACGGCGCGCATGCGACAGCACGTCTTCGGTGGCCACCAGTTCGGTGGTCAGCTGCTGAAAATTCTCGCTGGCCTTCAGCTCGGGATAGTCTTCGGCCACGGCCAGCAACCGCCCCAGGCCGTCTACCAGCGCCGCCTCCGTCCCGGACATGCGGCTGGCGCTGCCGCCTTCTGCCTTGACCGCCGCGCTGCGCAGGCGCGTGACATCCTCAAGCAACTGCTGTTCATGCTCGCTGTAGGCTCGCACGGTGTCGACCAGCGCCGGAATCAGGTCATGGCGGCGCTGCAGCTGCACGTCAATATCGGCAAAGCCGTTGCGCACCAGATTGCGGGCCCTGACCAAGCGATTGAAAACAAACACGGCCCAGCCCAGAAGAGCCGCTGCAAAAACAACTGTAATAATCAGCATTGATCAATTCTACTCCACAAAGTCACCGGCTTAATACCGCAGGCAAATGTTGAGGTACGATATTGGCCCTGAACAAACAACAAAACTCACGATGACAACCACGGTTATTTTCAGTCACGGGCATTTGTCCAGTCCGCAAAGTTCCAAAATCCAGGCGCTTGCGCCCATGGCCGAAAAGGCCGGCTTCAAAACCCTGGCCATCGACTACCGCGATCTGCAGGATGACCCGGTCGGGCGTGCCGAACGGCTGGTGGAAGCCATTGGTGGACTGCCTTCTGCACCGGTTCTGGTCGGATCGTCCATGGGCGGCTGGGTGTCCATGACTGCCGCTGAAAGGCTGCCGGTGAGCGGCCTGTTTCTGATGGCGCCAGCGCTGTTTCTTGAAAACACGAAATACGGCGGCGCCGTACCCGACGGCTACCGGCCGCAATGCAACCATGTCAGCATTGTTCACGGCTGGAATGACGACATCATCCCCTGGCAAAACAGCCTGAAGCACGCCAGCGCCAGCCGTGCGGCCCTGCACCTGGTCGACAGCGATCACAGGCTGGAAAACGCCCTTGGCGACATCAAGAACGTTTTCAGCCGCTTCATCCAGCAGATTTAAGCCTGAAGCCTGCTTCAGGCCTGCAGCTCGGCAAGATCGCGATAGTGTTCCAGCGCTTCGGGGTTGGCCAGTGCCGACACGTTCCGAACCGGCCGGCCCTCGACCACGTTGCGCACCGCAAGCTCGACAATCTTGCCGGACACCGTGCGCGGAATATCGGCCACCGCCACTATTTTGGCGGGCACATGGCGCGGAGTGGCGTTGGCGCGAATGGTTGAACGTATCCTGGCCTTGAGATCGTCATCGAGAACCACGCCATCGCGCAGGCGCACAAAAAGCACCACGCGCACATCACCCTCCCAGCTTTGCCCAATGCAAATGGACTCAAGCACCTCGTCCACCTTCTGCACCTGCCGGTAGATTTCGGCCGTGCCAATGCGCACGCCGCCGGGGTTGAGGGTGGCGTCCGAGCGGCCGTAAATAATGACTCCGCCCTCGGGCGTTACCCGGGCAAAATCCCCGTGTGACCACACATTCTCGAACGTGTCGAAATAGGCGTCGTGATAGCGCGCACCCTCGTCATCATTCCAGAACTTGACCGGCATGCACGGAAACGGCAGTGAACAGGTCAGCTCTCCCGTTTCATCCTCGACCACGCGGCCATCATCGTTGCGAATTTCAACCTTCAGGCCCAGCCCCCTGCACTGCAACTGCTCGCGATAAACCGGCAGCAGCGGGCTGCCCAGCGCAAAGCACGACACGATATCGGTGCCGCCCGAAATCGAGCTGAGCTGAACGTCTTCCCTGATGTCGCGAAACACATAGTCAAACGACTCCGACAGCAGCGGCGAGCCGGTGGAAAGAATGGCCTTGAGACTGTCCAGGCGATGGGATTCCTTCGGCACCAGGCCGGCCTTTTCACAA
>DATGTG010000021.1:0-12520 GCA_035301965.1 Wenzhouxiangella sp.
CCCGGAACAGGACGGCGAGCGCAATGTAACCGTGCGCCGCAGCGGCAGCTTCCAGGCGCTTATGGCTGCCTGGCACGTGCCGGCGGCAGCGCACCCGGATTTTCCCGCCATTGAAGTACTGGCCCATATCCTGGGTGAGGCGCCGTCCGGACGGCTCCACCAGGCGCTGGTCACCACCGGGCTGGCCACCCAGGTGGGCAGCTTTTCACAGGTCATGCCCGAGCCCTCCACCCTGCTGGCCTATGCCCTCGTGGACAGAGATGATGACCTGGACACCGCCCGCCGGACCATGCTGGACAGCATTGCCGAACTTGCAGAGAAACCACCCACCGAAGAAGAGGTCAGGCGCGCCGTCAACGCCCTCAAGCGCAACGTGGAAGTGGCCCTCAACGACTCCAACCGCATTGGCATTGAGCTGAGCGAATGGGCGGCCGCCGGCGACTGGCGACTGATGTTTCTCAATCGCGATCGTCTGGAGAAAGTCACCCCCGACGATGTCATTCGCGTTGCAAACACTTACCTGAAGCGCGACAACCGCACCCTGGGTCAATTCATCCCCGACGACAAGCCCGAGCGCGCCGGAATTCCCGAAGCGCCTGACACCGACACCCTGCTGGCCGGCTATGAAGGCCGCTCCGATCGTCAGCTGGGTGAATCCTTCAACCCCACGCCGGAAAATATCGAGGAACGTCTGGTCCGGTTTGAACTGCCAGGCGGTGCCAAAGTGGCCCTGCTGCCCAAGAAAACCCGCGGCGGGCGCGTCAAGGGCCAGATTTCAATGCGTCTGGGCACGCTGGACACCCTGACCGGGCTTGGCGGCATTCCAGGTGCCACTGCCGGCATGCTCATGCGCGGCTCGGAAAACCACAGCCGGCAGGTCATTCGCGACCGCATCAGCGAGCTTGGCTCAACGCTGTCCATTGGTGGCGGCGATATCGTTGCTGCGCGCCTTGAAACCACGGACAAGCACCTGGACGAGCTGCTTGACCTGATTGCCGACGTGCTGAAGAACCCGGCATTTGACGACAGTGAGCTGAGCGAATATCGGCGGCAGCAGCTGATCCAGCTGGATGCAACACGCGATGACCCCATGGGCGTTGCCTCACACCTGCTCAGCCGCCACACCAACCGCCACCCGGCCGATCATCCGGACTACGTGCCCGACTGGGACGAGCGGGAAAGGCGGATCAGGTCGCTGAGCCGCGACCAGCTGGCCGACTTCCACCGCATGTTCTACGGCTTTGGCAAAGGTACTACCATCAGCTTTGTAGGCGATTTTGATGCCCAGGAGCTGCGCGCCCGGCTTGAGTCCCTGTTTGCCGACTACAGGCCGTCCATTGCCTTTGAACGCCATGAAGTCACCTATCACTCCATTGAGCCCGCAGCGGTTGTCGAACAAATGAACGACAAGGCCAACGCCGGCCTGGTGGGTTCGCTGCAAATTCCCATGCGCGACGATCACCCTGACTACCCGGCCCTTTCGATGGCCAGTCACTTGATGGGCGGCGGCTTTTTAAGCTCTCGCCTGGCCAACCGCATCCGCAACGAGGAAGGGCTGAGCTATGGCGTGGGCGCCATGTTCAATGCCAACAGCATCGACGAGCGGGCCACATTTTTCACTTTTGCCATGTTTGCGCCCGAAAACCGCGACCGGCTGGTTGAAACGCTGTTTGAAGAGCTCAATGACGCTGTTGACAACGGCTTTGGTGACGAGGAGCTCGACCAGGGCCGTCGCGGCTTTCTGCAGCAGCTTGAGCTTGGACGCAGCGATGATGATCAGCTGGTGGCCACGCTCAACTCCAACCTGTACCTGGAGCGCGACATGTATCATCAGGCCGATTTTGAAAAAGCCATTAAAGGCCTGACGGCGGAAGAAGTCAGCAGCGCGCTGCGCAGGCACATCAATCCCGACAGGCTCAGCTACGTTACGGCCGGCGATTTTGAGCAGGGAGACGACAGCGCAAGCTCAGGCGAGGCAGACAACTGAGGTCAGCATTCATGCGGCCCGGCAGCCCTACTCCGGGCCCGTAAACCACCAACATGTTTCGACGCATTGTTCTTCCCCGCCTGATCTACGCCGTTTACCGCAGCTGGAGCGCCACCTGGCGGCTGCGCCGGCACGAGCCGGACTGCATGCAGGCACGTCTTGAAAAAGGCCAGCCCTTCATCGCCGCCATGTGGCACGGGGATGAGCTGGGCCTGGTGTGTTTTGGGCGTTTTTATCACCTGGCCGCCATGGCTTCGCTGAGCAAGGACGGCGAGCTGATGAATTACGTGCTGCAAAAATTCGGATTTGCCACCGCCCGCGGCTCGTCCAGCCGCGGCGGATCCAGCGCCCTGCGCGGCCTGATCCGGCTGGCCAGAAAGGGTTACTCGCTTGTCATTGCCGTGGACGGCCCGCGCGGGCCGGCCCACAAGGCCAAACCCGGCGTGCTGGAGCTGGCCCGCATCACCGGCCTGCCCATCTACCCCTGCGCCATGGCCAGCAGCAGTCATATCCCGCTGCACCGCTCCTGGGACCTGACCGATTTGCCCAAACCCTTTGCCAGGGTGCTTATTTACTGGGGCGAGCCAATTCTGATTGACAGCCGGGAAAAATCCCGCTCGCCCGAAGTTCTTCAGCAGTTGGAAGACGGCATCAACCGCTGCCGCGAACTTGCCCGGGAGAAGCTGCCCACGATGCGCTGACCACCACCCGGCAATGGCGTACACTTGGTCACCATGAAAATTGCAAGCTGGAACGTCAACTCCCTAAGGGTTCGCCTGCCCCAGGTCATCGACTGGCTGGACAAGGAACAGCCCGACGTGCTGGGCCTGCAGGAAACCAAGCTGATCGATGAAAACTTTCCGGCGGCGGCACTGCAGGAAGCAGGCTATCAAACCGTCTTTTCAGGCCAGCCAACCTACAACGGCGTGGCGCTGATCACCAAGGAAGAGGCGCTGGATGTCCGCCGCGACATTCCCGACTTTCCCGACGTGCAAAAGCGCGTCATCGCCGCCACCATCAGCGGCGTTCGCGTCATCAATCTCTACGTGGTCAACGGCCAGGCTGTCGGCTCTGAAAAATTCGACTACAAAATGCGCTGGCTGCAGGCCGTTCGCGCCTGGCTTGCAGATGAGCTGAACCGTCACGACAAGGTCGTGGTCATGGGCGATTTCAACATAGCCCCCGATGACCGAGATGTGCACGATCCCGAAGCCTGGCACGAAAAGATCCTGTGTTCGACCGCCGAGCGCCAGGCCCTGCAGGAGCTGCTTGATCTGGGTCTGCACGACACCTTTCGCCTGTTCGACCAGCCGGAAAACATCTTTTCCTGGTGGGACTACCGCGCTGCCGCATTCCGTCGCGGCATGGGCCTGCGCATCGATCTGGTGCTGTGTTCCAGCGCCATGAAAGACAGCTGCACAGCAGGCCGGGTGGATATTGAACCGCGCCGCAACGAGCGCCCCAGCGATCACGCCCCGGTGATCGCGGAATTTTCCTGACCGTCACCGGCAGCGAAATACACTGCAAAAAATAACGCCAAAAGTGATCCTTTCCTGGCTTTAGTGCCGGAAATATGACTTTTGGGCCAGGTTCTCGCCTCTTCCTCAAAACACACCAAGCAATAATATTTCGAGTCTCGCTTGACATCGAATTATGTATGTGGTAACCAGTTATTGTCAGCTTGATTATATTTTGCAGGAGGGATCCAAAAATGGAAGCCATCTCACTCGTCGCAAGACTCCGCGCTTTTATTATTGACAGGATTAAAATAAAAGGCATATTGTTCCCCATTCTGCTGGCCTTCGCTTTTTCAGCCAGCGGCGAAACACCGTTGATCAGCGACAACTCTGCCACTGTGACCGACTCGGGCACCCGGGGCATCTGCGTGCTGTGTTCCGTCTCGGACGTCAACCACCTGGTTGAAAACAGCATGCAGCTCAACGCCACATTCAGCCTGCCGGTCGGCGTGCTGGGCTCGGCCTATGCCTGCGTTGGCGCTGACCGCACCTTTCCGGCCGGACGCCGCGCCGGCTTTGTTGCCAGCCTCAACAACGGCGTGGCCTCGCTGCTCGACGGCAGCACGCTGACAACCCGGCTGGGCGGCAGCGACCAGGAAAGCCTGTCCGGCCCCGGCTCGCTGGCAACAGTCATAGGAATAGGCAACGATCTGAACATGGTGGCCGAATTCACGCAGCCCTTTGATGAAATCTGCTACGAAGCGGCTTCACTGCTGTCGCTGATTTCCATCTACCGGCTCAACTATGCGTTTGTGCTTGAATCTTCAGCCAGCAGCTCCACGATTTCGGCACAGCCGGAAAGCATTACCGCCAACGGCACGTCCGAATCCATCATTACCGTTCAGGCGCGCGACAGCCTGGGCAAGCCGGTGCCGGGCGGCGGCGACACGGTTCATCTAAGCACAACGGCCGGTGTCCTGTCAGCGGTCAGCGACCACGGCGACGGCACCTATACGGCCACCCTGGCATCGTCCACCACGATCGAGACCGCTGAAGTCAGCGCCACCATCAACGGCAAGCCCCTCAGCACCTCTGTGCTTGTCGATTTTGTTGCCGACAGCGGCAGCGCACCCGACGCTTCCACCACGCTGCTGTCAGCCAGCCCCGCGCTGGTGCCGGCCGACGGCAGCTCCAGCACCACCGTAACGGTTCAGGCCCGGGATGCCTTTGGCAACAATCTTTCCACTGGCGGAGCGGTTGTTGACGTTCACTCCACGCTCGGCTCGGTTGATGCCACAAACGACCATGGTGACGGCACCTATACGGCCACGGTGTCATCCACCACGCCCGGCAGCGCGACCATTACCGGCTTTATCAACAGCGACGAGATCGCCCAGACCGATGAGGTTGTTTTCTACGATCCCGACGCGGCCGATGCCGGCACCAGCACCATTGATATTCATCCGCCGGCCATTACGGCCAACGGCACCGCCCAGGCGACCATCACCATTGTTGCGCACAACGCCGCAGGCCAGCCGCTTGCAGCGGGCGGCGCCCATATTGAAACGAGCACAACAGCCGGTCAGCTTTCAAGTTCGGTTGTTGATCACGGCGACGGCCGCTATACCACGCTGCTGACCAGCTCCACCGCTGAGGAAACCGCAACCGTTTCTGCCCGAATCAATGGCCAGACCATGACAGACACCGCCAACGTTGATTTTGTCAGCAACTCCGGCGGCGGGGCTGTGGCTGCCAGCTCCCTGCTCTGGGCAAGCCCAACCGTTATTGAAGCCAGCGGCAGCAGCACTGCCATCATCACGGTCGAAGCCCGCGATGCCTGGGGCAACCCGGCGACTGAATCAAACGATGACGTCGAGCTTGAAACCACGGCCGGCCAGCTGGGCACGGTCACCGGCCCGGACAACGGACTTTATCAGGCCATCCTGCACAGCGCCTCTTCCCCGACCACGGCCGTCATCACCGGGACCCTCAACAACGAGGCCATCGGCCAGAGCGCAACCGTTGTCTTTGCAGCGCAAACGGATGCCGACGCCAGCCGTTCAACCATTGATGCCAGCCCTGAACTGCTGCCGGCCGATGGCTTTTCCACAGCCGTCATCACGGTCGCAGCCCACGACAGCCAGGGCAATCCATTGCCAATCGGCGGCGACGACATTGTCGTTTCCACCACCCTGGGCACGCTGGGCACAACCGTTGAGGATCACGGTGACGGCACTTACAGCGTGGTTCTCACCGCGCCGGACAACCCCGGCGTTGCCACCATATCGGGCACCATCAACGGTGTCCCTGTCAGCCTGACCACCGAAATACTTTTTTATGATCCGAACGCCGCCGACCCCGACACAACCACCATCTCCAGCCGGCCGGCACAGATCAGCGCCAATGGCAGCGCCCAATCCACCATTACCATTGAGGCGCGCAACAGCGGCGGCGACCCAACCGGCGCAGGTGGCGACAGCATTGCGCTTGCCACCACAGCGGGCAGCCTGACCGGGTCCATTGCCGACCACGGCAACGGCATCTACACGGCCACGCTCACCAGCTCAATAAATGTGGAAACAGCGCTGGTCAGCGCCACCCTCAACGGCCTGCCGGTCAGCAGCACGACCAGCGTCGATTTTGTCGACCAGCCCGGCAGCGGCGACGCCAGCCCCCAGACCAGCCGGCTGTGGGCTGCGCCGGTTCGTGTGGCCAGCGACGGCAGCAGCGCCGCCACTCTCCATGTGGAAACCTTTGACGAGCTGGGCAACCCGGTTGCCGCAGGCGGCGACAGCGTTGTGTTTGGATCAAGCCTGGGAAGCACAGGGCAGACCACGGACCATGGAGACGGCACATACAGCACAAGCCTGACCAGCACCTCGCCCGGTCTGGCCACGGTCAGCGGCTACCTCAACAGCAGCCTGCTGGCCCAAACCGCTGTGGTTGAGTTTGCAAGCGTAGCGCCCGACGCCAACGCGGAAAAATCCGCTATCAGCGCCGCACCGGACACGCTGCCTGCCGACGGACAGTCAGTCAGCATCATTACAGTCCAGGCGAACGATGACGACGGCAACCCGCTTGGTGAAGGCGGCGATGTGGTCACTTTGCAAACAACGCTTGGCAGCCTGGGAACAACCGTTACCGACAACGGGGACGGAACCTATACCGGCGTGCTGACAGCGCCGGCAGGGCCGGGGACAGCGACCATTACGGGAACCCTGAACGGCCTGCCCATAGGTCAGGGCGCCACCGTGGAATTTGAAGAAGTCATTGACGGAATATTCCACGACCGCTTTGAGCAGTAACCTGCGCGGACAAATGGTCGCACCATGCCCGCCCGGCCACAACCGGGCGGGCATTTTATTCCCTGAGCGTACCCAGCCGGGCTGCTAGCCGAGAATGGCCTCGGCCCCGCCGGCCAGATTGTAGACCTGCAAATAGCCCTGCTTGCGATAGTGTTCGGCGTACTGCTGGCTGCTTTCACCCACATTGCACACAAACACCAGCGGCATGGCGACATCACCGTCCTTCAGCCTGGCCATCAGATCAGCATCCAGCGGCTCGGCAAAGTCCAGGGGCTTGGCAGCCCGGTCGTCCTCACCGCGCGTATCAATCACCATCAGACGCTCGCCCGAATTCATGCGCTCCTGAAGCTCGGCGGCTGTCATCTGTTCAACGGGTGCCGGCGCACCAGGCAGGTCAAGCTTCAGTCCCTCGCCCTGCACGTCCTCAACCCAGTCGATGGTGGCGCCACGCGCGCGCTGGGCGCTGGACAGATCCATCAGCACCGTGATGCCGTTGGACTCGGACTCGATTTCGGTGCCCTGCTTGGGCCCAACCTGAAAATTGGCGTCCCAGCCACCATCAATGGCAAAGTGCAAATGATTGCCGGGATAAGCCGACAAAAACTCGTTGATTTTTTGAGCCGCCCTGTCGGTAATGGTTATTTCCGGCGGCGTGCGATCGGGTTTTTCCAGCCCGAACATTTCGTGCAGCTCACCGGCGTTGAACATCTCTCCAACAATGTCGCAACCACCCACAAGCTCGCCATCCACGTACAGCTGCGGAATGGTGGGCCAATCACCGAACACCTTGACCCCTTCGCGAATCAGGTCATCCTCCAGCACGTTGTAGCTGGCGTAATCACCTTCGAGCAGTTCGTCAAGCATCCCGGCGGTGCGCGCCGAAAAGCCGCACTGGGGCATCTGTGGCGTGCCTTTCATGTACAGAACAACACGGTGGGATGCAACCTGGGAAGCAATCTTTTCCTGTGTGGAAGAACTTTGGGGCATTTGAATGAAATCCTGAAATCAGTTGAATCTGAAAAATGGGGCGCAAACATTCACGATCAATATATGATAACCGCCTGACGAGCGCCTGCGGCCACAAACCGAAAAATCAGGCCTGGCAGGCCCGACCGTTTTTCAGATCGCCACCGGACCCTGCTCATCACCCTTCTTGTCATTCTTTTTGCGATCGTCCTCCTCATCGCTCTCCTCATCGTCTTTTTCATCATCCTTGCCAAAGACCGGATCATCCACCTTGTCGCCGGGCGCATCCACGGGAATGGGTGCATCACCCCAGGTCTCGACATCAACCTCATCCCCATCCAGGTAATGCTCAAGCCGATGCTGCCGCGATCTCTGGTTTTCAAACTGGATTTCCAAAGTGAATGTCAAACGCCAGTCACGGCGCCGGATATCGGTGTCAAAATCCAGCGGCCAGGCGTGTTCAGGCTGAACTTCCCAATACAGCCAGTTACGCAGAAACTGTCGGCGATAACGCACCGACACATAATATTCTTCAGTCTTGAAGTCCGGATCGGTGCGACCGAAGGCACCGGCGTCGTAACGCAAGGCGCTTTTAAGATCAAGCTGGCGAAAGGCGGTGATTCCGGCCCGCCAGTCCACGCCGTCAGACTCCTGCGACCAGGTGCCGCGAGTGCTGACGCGCACCAGTCGGTTGCGGTCCGGCAACCACTCAAAATCAACGCGCGAGGTCAATCCCAGGCCTTCATGCCTTTCCCAAAAGGCCATTTGGGTAAAGCGGCCCAGCGTGCGGTCGCTCAGGCCGCGAACGTAGCGATAGCGTCCGCCAATGCGCGGATTGAGCGAACCGCTGGTCACGCGGATGGTGCCATCGATGTCAAAGCGGCTGCGGGCCTTTTCGCTGGCGGTATAGCGCAGCCCAAGACGGGTTCGGTCTTCCGAGTCATCAAAAGCACGCCCCCCCTGAAAATCACCCTCCAGATCTTCGTCGCGGGCCACCAGCAGGCGCACCCGCTCAGACAGCTGGGGCAGAATCAGGTTGGCCCGCACTGAGGCCCGGTAGTTCCAGCCGTGGGTCTGGTCCCAGCGCGCCGAGTTCCTCAAGCGCAAAAAGCTGCCAACCGGGTTTTCCTCCAGCGTTCGCGTGTCGCCAAAAAAACCGTCAAACCAGGCCGCCGGCTCGCACAGGCGCTTACTGAGATAGGAGTGGGTGGAATCAAGCCAGCCCTGGGGCTGCTCGCGCTCCTGGCGGCAGGAAATTTCCATCAGCCGCTCCTGACGCGCCTTGCGCTCGGCCGCCACGCTGTCATCATCCGCCCTGCCTTGCCCCGCTGCACCGTTCCAAAGCAGCAGGCAGGCCAGTGCAACCACCAACAACCAGCCGCTCGATTTCATGCCACAATTCTCAAAGAGCCGAAACCATTCCTTCCCCACCCGTTTTCAAATCAAACACATCATCAGAGAAAACATTGAATTTCATCATACGTCAAGTTGATCACACCGCCCACCCCAAGCGCCCCTCACCATGAAAAAAACACCTGCGCCGCCGTTTCACGGCCTGCGCCCCGAAGTGATACTGGATGCCGTTGAAAGCACGGGGCTGAGCCCGAACGGCCAGCTGCTGGCGCTCAACAGCTTTGAAAACAGGGTATGGCAGGTGGGCCTGCATGAAGATCAGCCCGTTGTAATCAAGCTGTACCGCCCGAATCGCTGGAGCGACGAAGCCATCACAGAAGAGCATGAATTTGCTGCCGAGCTGGCCGACGCCGAGCTGTCGGTGGTGGCGCCCCTGATCATCAGCGGGCAATCCCTGCATCATCATGAAGGATATCGGTTTGCAGTATTCCCGCGACGCGGAGGCCATGCGCCCGAACCCGCCCACGAGCCCACCCTGCGCATTCTCGGTCGCGCCCTGGGCAGGCTGCACGCGGTCGGCGCCAGCGGCAAATTCATGCATCGGCCCGAGCTGACCATTGAACGCTTTGGCCAGCAGCCGACCGACTGGCTGTTGACCAACAACTGGCTGCCGCCGCATTTGCAAAGCGCCTTTGCAAGCCTGGCCGAACATCTGCTTGACGGTATTGCCGCCGCATTTGAGCGCGCCGGCCCGTATCAACGTATCCGCCTGCACGGCGACTGCCACCCCGGCAACATTCTGTGGCGCAACGACACCGTCCACTTTGTCGATCTCGACGATTGCCTGACGGGGCCGGCCATGCAGGACTTGTGGATGCTCATATCCGGCAGCCGCCACGAGCGCGAACAGCAGCTGGGCTGGCTGATCAAGGAATACCGGCTGTTCTGCGACTTCAACCCGCGCGAGCTGCACCTCATGGAAGCCCTGCGCACGCTGCGCATGCTCCACCACCAGACCTGGCTGGCCCGGCGCTGGCACGATCCGGCCTTCCCCCAGGCATTTCCCTGGTTTGGCGACGACAGGCACTGGGAAAACGTGATGACCCAGCTGCGCGAACAGCTGGGTGAGCTGGCCGAGCCCGGGCTGCAGCTTCAGAGCTGGTAATCAGCCTGCAGTCGGCACGGCCTTTGTTTTTTCATTGTTCAGCGCGGCGACAGCATTCTCATCAGCTGGGCCGGGCGCTCTTCAGCCAGCCTTTCAAGCTGCTCATCCGACAGCACATCCAGCAGCTCGCGGGCCCACCGGGCCTCGGCCTGCGCACGCGCCGCCGCTGCATCATGGCGCTGCTCAAGCAGTGTTTCCAGCTGTGAGCGATCCCGGGCTTCAAGCGCCTGGCCAAGCTGCTCGTTGACCTGCACCAGCTGACGTCGTGAATCGGTCAGCGACGCATCAACGCTCTCGCGGGCCTCGTCCAGCCGCTGCCCCTGCTCCTGCGACAGGTTCAGGCGCCCGGCCAAAGCCTCATCCTTCCACCAGGCTTTAGCACGCGCTCCGCGCCGCGCGCGCAGGTTATCGCGTGCCTCACCCGCTTCGGCGCGCTTGCGCATGGCCTCGCGATGCGACGCCCTGTCGCCCCTGTCCATGCCGCGCTCACGCATGGCTTCCATGCGCTCGGCCATGGCCTTGCGGCGCTCGGGGTCGGCCATGCTGCGCGGTGCGCGCTGCTCCGATTCCGGCTCATCATTCCCGGCCACGGCCTCGCCGGCCGACGCTTTGTCATCTTCCTGTTCTAAAGCGGCCGGTTCAGTCACCTGTTCCGACGGTTCATCCGTGTTGCAGGCCACAGCAAAAAACAGCGCTGCCGCGAACAGCAAAACATTCAAACTGCGCATACCCGACTCCTGGCAAAAAACCGCGTAAATTCAAGTCTACATTCTGAACCGAACCGGCCAGTCATGCAAAAAGATGTGATACTCAAGCCACAATCCTCATGGCTTCTCAAAGCGGTCTGAAAAAATGCCGGCCTGCAGCTCAAAAGCCCCCATGTCCACGGCCTCCCCGACAATGCGACTGAAGCCCGGTCCGCGCTGATCGTAATCTGGAGCGAAGGACCCGGCGCTGCCGGCATCAATGGCCGGGCTACCGCCCAAAAGCGCGTGGGTATAGGAACCTTCACCATAAAACCCGCCTGTACCGCCGTTGTTCTGCAATGGCCCAATCTTTGGGTCCACGTTCAAAATATTGCCGCCGTTGTCCACAAAGTTTGAGCCGGCCGCACCCTGAAGCAGGGAGCGTCGCACAGAGCAGTCTGCAGGCCCGGCCATGTCCTTCTGTTCATTGCTGCCGTTGCGATTGTTTCCGAACAGTGAGTTGCTGATCGTGCAGCTGACATCAGCATGAGTTCGAATGGCTGCCCCTCCGTTGCCAGCCACGTTGTCGGCAAGGGTCGAATACTTTATTTCCACCTGCGCATAGTTGAACAAGCCAAGCGCGCTGCCGCTACCCTCCGACATGTTGCCGGACAGGGTCGAGTTTTTCAAAAACAGTATTGTGTCCGGTTCATCGTCAAACTGGGCAAAAATGGCGCCGCCGCCGGTTGAACTGGTCGCGCTGTTGCCGCTGAATTCACTGTTCTTGATCTCAAGAAAGGCTAAATCACCCGCGGACCTCCTCAAGACAGCGCCCCCTCCGCAGCTGGCGCTGTTGTCAACAAATGCAGACTGATCAATGCCTACACCGGACGGGGTGCCGGAAATACGCAATCCGCCGCCGCAGGCGCTGGCTTCGTTACCGTAAAAGCCGGCGAACTCCATTCCAAAATTCGAGCCGTTGGCCCTGACTTCCATCCCGCCGCCGGTCCCGGCCAGGCTTTGATTGGCTAGTGCATAAAGGCCGCTGGCATACACATCACCGCCGGTAGCGGTGATGTATGCGCCTCCGCCCCGGCCTGTCTGGGCCTGGTTGTACCCAAAGGCGCTGTTTTCAAAATAAACGCTCGAATCCCTGGCTTCCACGCGCAGTGCGCCGCCGCCCGTCTCTTCCGTCTGGTTGAATCCAAACACCGTCCCCCTGACAAGAGATGTCACGCTGTCATCAAGATTGACAAAGACCCCGCCGCCACCGTGAGCGGACTTATTGTCGAAAATTTCGTTGCCAATAAAATTCACAAATTTGGACGGACTGTCATTCTGGTCGTAATCACCGTTGCGGATATCCACAAATGCACCGCCTCCGGACTCGCCCGCCCGGTTCTCAACCATGTAGTTGGAAACAAACATGACCTGGGCGCGCTTGACGTTGCTTAAGCTCTCGCTCAAAAACACCCCGCCGCCGTTTTCACGCGCCTCGTTGGCGTAGAATATATTGCCACCAAAATAGGTTCGTGCATAACCGAGCTCTGCATTGATGGCACCACCATTGGCGTACTTTGTCTGGTTGTCAACAAAGTAAT
>DATGTG010000022.1:0-4247 GCA_035301965.1 Wenzhouxiangella sp.
TCGCGATCAATGGCCAGGCTGAGCGCGCGACGCAAGCCGGGGCGGCCGGCAAACGGCGGCCGGTCAAGATTGAAGGCCAGATAAAAACTGCCCAGGTAGGGCGTGATATGCAGCTCGGAGCCAAAACGCTCGGCCAGCCACTCGGCACGCCCCGGCGGGATGGTTTCGGTGATATGCAGCCCGCCGGCGCGATAGCGGGCCAGCTCGGGACCGGGCTGTTCCGTGACGTGCCACACCACCCGTGCCAGTGCGACCTCGTCGGCGTGGTGATAAAAGCGGTTGGCCTCAAGCGCAAGATGCGCGCCGGGCACGTGCTCATCGAGCACGAAGGCGCCGCTGTAGCGCGGACTGTCGGACGGCGACCACGGCGCTGTCAGGGGCTGGGTCAAAAGCTGCTCAAACCACTCGGCCGGCTGATTCAGCCTGATCTTGAGGCGCGTTTCACCGACCGCTTCAATGCCCAGGCTGTCTGCCGGCCGCTGGCCGGTTCTCACTGCGCGACCGTTTTCAACCACATCCAGCATCCAGGCCAGGGGCGATGCGGTGTCCGGGTTCATGGCCCGCCGCCAGCCGTTGACAAAGTCGCGGGCGCGAACGGGGCTGCCGTCTGAATAGCGCGCCCGTTTATCAAGCTCAAAGGTCCATACCCGGCCGCTGTCGCTGACGCGCCATTGCGCAGCCACGCCCGGAATGACCCGGCCGCCCGCGTCCAGCGTCAGCAGCCCCTCGTGCAGATCGCGCAGCAGGTTGAGGGCCGACACGCTTTGCGCCCGATGCATGTCAAGCGAATCCGGCTCGGGGCCGATGCCGCGATGCAGCGTTTTCGCCGGCAGCGGCCATGCCATGAAAAAGGCTGCCGCAAACACCAGTAACGGGGCCCAAAACCGGCCTCTTTGCCGTCTGCATCGGCGTTGCACAAGCTGTCTCAAGAAAGTTTCCTGCATTAAGGCGATCAAACAGGCGATAATCCACCGTTGATTCTAGCCGGCGGTGACGCGTTGAAACTTGACACCATTGTGACCAACAAGCAGCAGCTGGCGGCCTGGCTGGAGTCGGGCTGCCGGCCCAGGGCCCAATGGGGCATGGGCACCGAGCATGAAAAGTTCGGCTTCTGCCTCGATACGCTCAAGCCCTTGCCCTACGACGGCGAGCGCTCCATTCGCGCCATACTCGAAGGACTGGCCCGGCAGTATGGCTGGCGGCGGGTGCAGGAAGAAGGCCTCACCACAGGGCTGGAAAAGGATGACTGCTCCGTCTCGCTTGAGCCCGGCGGCCAGCTGGAGCTGTCCGGTGCCCTGCTCGACAATGTGCATCAGACCTGTCGCGAGGTCAACGCCCACCTGGCCGAGGTGCGTTCGGTGGCCGAGCCGCTGGGCGTGGGTTTTCTGGGCGTGGGTTTTCAGCCCACAGCCCGGCGCGAGGACATCGACTGGATGCCCAAGTCGCGCTACGTCATCATGCGCCGCTACATGCCCACGGTCGGCAGCCTTGGCCACGACATGATGAAGCGCACCTGCACGGTGCAGGTCAACCTGGACTTTTCCAGCGAGGCCGACATGGTGGCCAAGTTCCGGACGGCGCTTGCGCTGCAGCCCATCGCCACCGCGCTGTTTGCCAACTCGCCGTTTACCGAGGGCCGGCCCAACGGCTTTGTCAGCTATCGGGCGCATGTATGGACCGACACCGATCCCGACCGCACCGGCATGCTGCCATGGGTGTTCGAGTCGGGCATGGGCTTTGAGCGCTACGTCGACTACATGCTGGATGTGCCCATGTACTTCGTCGAGCGCGGCGACCGGCTGATCAACTGTGCCGGACAAAGCTTCAGGGACTTCATGGCCGGCCAGCTGCCGGCGCTGCCCGGCGAACAGCCGACCCTGGCCGACTGGGAAAACCATCTGACCACCGTCTTCCCCGAGGCGCGGCTCAAGCGCTTTCTTGAAATGCGCGGCGCCGACGGCGGGCCCTGGCACCGCCTGTGTGCCCTGCCGGCGTTTTGGGTCGGACTGCTCTACGATGCCGACAGCCTGGCCTCATGCGCCGACATTTTCAAAAGCTGGAGCGCCGAAGAGCGCGAACAGCTGCGCCGCGACGTGGCGCGCGTGGGGCTGGCCGCCGAGATACAGGGCCGCAGCGTGCGCGACATTGCCGCCGAGCTGCTTGCCCTGTCAGGCCGCGGGCTTGAAAGGCGCCAGCGTCTCGACGAGCAGGGGCGGCATGAAGGCCGCTTTCTGGATTCGCTCAATGAAATTGTTGAGCGTGGAAGCACGCCGGCCGAGGTCATGCTCGACCAGCTGGAAAACGACTGGGGCGGCGACATCAACCGCATATTCAGCGACTGCGCCTACTGACCCGGACCAGGGCCGCGCCCGCGGACCCGGCCGCAGCGGCCGGCTCAATAGGGCAGCGGTAGCTGCGCATCCAGCGCCAGCAGCCGGTCGCGAAAATCATTGCGCACCTGGCCGAGCGCCGTGGGCTCATCGGCGCCAAAACACAGCACCAGCCGGCCGCTGCTGTCATCGACATAAGCCAGCCCCCAGCGGTTGGCCCAGTCGGCTCGCAGGCTGTCTTCGCCGGTGGTCAGTGCATCGCCAAAGCCGCCCTCGCTGTGCAGCCTCTTCACCAGCGCCTGCGCATGCGCGCGCTCCACGTCAATGAAAACGGCCGGGCTGCTGCGAAAAGCGGACTGCTTGGACATCAGATCATCCAGATCATCGTCTCCGGCGGCCACAATGGCCAGCAGTCGGGCCGCGGCATAAATGGCATCGTCAAACGCATACCAGCGGTCGTTGACAAACAGGTGGCCATCCATGTCGCCGCCCAGTACCGCCTGCTCTTCAAGCAGGCGGCGCGCCACCGCCGCGCGGCCAACCCCGGCCATTACACCCCGGCCACCGGCCGATTCCACCACTTCACGCAGCTTGCCGGAACAGCGCGCGTCGAAAACCACGGCCTCCTCGGGGTGGGCGGGCACAATGCGCTCGGCCAGCAGCATGAGCATGCGATCGGGCCACACAACTTCACCCGCCGGTGTCATGAGTACAAGTCTGTCCGCATCGCCATCGAATGCAATGCCGAGATCAGCCTGGAAATTGCGCACGCACAGGCGCAGATCCTGCAGCTCATCGGGCTCGGTCGGATCCGGCTGGTGGTTTGGGAAGGCCCCGTCCACATCGCAGTACAGGGGTATGACCTCAGCACCCGCAGATGTCAGCAGCCGCGGCACCACCGTGCCGCCCACGCCGTTGCCGCAGTCAACCACCACCTTGAGCGAGCGCTCGAGCTGAACATCGTTGACGTAGCGCTCGGCATAGGCGTCGAACACGTCGTGCTGGCTGTAGTCGCCCTCGCCCTCGGCAAAGCGCCGGCTGGAATAAAGTGCTGCCAGCTCGGCCATCTCGCCGTCATCAAAGGGCTGACCGCCAAGCATGATGCGAAAACCGTTGAACCGCGACGGATGATGGGAGGCCGTCACCATGACTCCGCAGCCATTGGCCAGCTCGGTGGCCGCAAACCACAGCAGCGGTGTGGGCACGGCGCCTATCTCCACGACCGCAACGCCGGTGCCTCTGATGCCCCGGATCAGGGCGGAAAGAAGCACCGGGCCGCTGAAACGCCCGTCGCGGCCAACGGCAATTTTCATCAGGCCGCGCTGGGCTGCCATGCTGCCCACGGCACGGCCGATGTCCACGGCCACATCGGCATCCAGGTCTTCATCCACCACGCCCAAAATCTGCGTGGGGCGAAAAATTCCGGAGGGAAAATCCCCGCTTTCGGCCGATGCCTGCTGCTGGCCGGCTTCCGCGTCTTTTTCCGACACAAGCTCCGCATCCGCTGCCTTCGCCAGCCCGTCTTCGTGGCCAGGCTGGGGAACAAGCGTCAAATCCATGTCAAAGTCAAAGCCGGCATCCGGCGGCGCCGCTGGGGCATCCGAAGATTTCTTGTCCGCTGTCGCCCAATCACTTTCATTTTCAAGCGTCAGCTCCAGGCCGGCTGTCTCAGGCAAGCCATCGGGCAAAGACGGTGTTTCATGCGCAGGCGTCTTTTGCACATCCGGATCGGCACCCGGTTGCTCGCTTTCGGATGTTTCAGCCCCTCTCTCCCGGGCGTCAATCCGACGATAAATCTCGTCGAGATCGGGAACGTCGAAAGGCACTTCATCATCGGACGGCTCGGGCTCCGCGCGCTTTTCCGGCTTGGGCAGGCGGTCTGAAGACGACCGCTTGCTGCTCTTGCTTGACGCGGGC
>DATGTG010000023.1:0-3206 GCA_035301965.1 Wenzhouxiangella sp.
TGCACCATAGGTTTTCTGGCGGTGCTCGCCTATGCCGCTGATTTGCGCCAGCTCGTCTTCGTTTTGCGGCTGCTGTTCGACAATGCCGGCCAGGGTGGCGTCATTGAAGATGACATACGGCGGCTTGCCTTCCTGACGGGCGGTGTCCATGCGCCAGCGGCGCAGTGCAAGCGCCAGCGGTGATTCGTCCAGAACCCCGGGGTCGGCCCTGTCCACCCTGGATTTCGTGCTGCGGCGCCCCCGGGGGAAGACGTCGCGGCGCATTTCAATATCGACTTCACCGCGCAGCACGGCGCGGCAGTCCGGTCCCAGCCGCAGGCCGCCGTGCCCGTCCGGGTCGGGAATCAGAAGCCCGGCAGCCAGCAGCTGGCGCAGCACCGAATGCCAGGTGTTGCGGTCGGTGTTGCGGCCGATGTTCCACGTGCTGAGCCGATCATGCCCCAGCTGATCGACGCGCCGGCTGCGTTTGCCGGTGAGAACGTCTATGACATGGCCGGCTCCAAAACGCTGCCCGGTGCGATACACGCAGGACAGGGCCATACGGGCGGCTTCGGTGGCGTTCCAGGTCTGCGGGGGCTGGTTGCAGTTGTCGCAATTGCCGCAGCCGCCGGGGTGGCTTTCGCCCAGATAGCCCAGCAGGGGCGGGCGGCGGCAGCCGGCATGCTCGCTGTAGGCCAGTAGTGCGGTCAGCCGCTCCTGCTCAACAATTCTGTGTTCACTTCCGGCATCGGACTGTGCCAGCAGCTGGCGAATGCGCACCACGTCGGCCAGGCTGTACACCATCCAGGCATCGGCCGGCAGCCCGTCCCGTCCGGCGCGTCCGGTTTCCTGGTAGTAGGCTTCGATGCTCTGGGGCAGATCGAGGTGGGCCACAAAGCGCACGTCGGGCTTGTCGATGCCCATGCCAAAGGCGGTGGTGGCGCAAACGATGACCCCGTCATCATGAATAAAGCGGTCCTGGGCGGCCTGGCGCTCATCCCTGTCCAGGCCGGCATGGTAGGCCACCGCATCCAGCCCCTGCCCGGCCAGCCAGGCCGCAGTCTGTTCGGTTTTGTTGCGCGAAAAACAGTACACGATGCCGGCGTGGCCGCTGTGGTGACGCTGGATAAACGCCAGCAGCTGGTCGCGGGCGTTGCGCTTCAGGCCGACCCGGTAATGAATATTGGAACGGTCGAAGCTGTCGGTGAATATGTGCGCCTGCGGATCAAGCAGGCGGGCGGCGATTTCCTTGCGGGTGCGCGGGTCGGCGGTGGCGGTCAGCGCCAGCCGTGGCACGTCGGGAAAGCGCTTGCCAAGCAGATCCAGACGCAGATATTCGGGCCTGAAATCATGGCCCCATTGCGATACACAGTGGGCCTCGTCAATGGCAAACAGGCTGATGCTGCAGCGGGCGAGCAGGTCAAGTGTGTAGCCACGCAGCAGGCGTTCGGGCGCAATATAGACCAGCTTGAGCTGCCCGGCCGCCAGCGCCTGCTCGGTGCGGCGCTGTTCCTGGGCGCTGAGCGAAGAATTGAGCACGGCAGCGGCCACTCCATTGTGCTGCAGGGCGCTGACCTGGTCGCGCATGAGCGCGATCAGCGGCGAGATGACCACGGCCGTGCCCGGCCTGATCAGGGCCGGGATCTGGTAGCACAGGGACTTGCCGCCGCCGGTGGGCATGAGCGCCAGCGCATGGCCGCCGGTCAGAACGTGGTCAATGACCTGCCGCTGCTGACCGCGAAACTGCCGGTAGCCGAACACCTGCCGCAGAATGGCCTGCGGAGTTTGCAAAGCCGATTCGCAGCGGACACCATCGCTCATGCCGGCGATTTAGTCGAGCCCCAGAAAGTCTGCCGCTTTCAGCGCGCGTTCAACGCGCTTTTCCAGCGCGGATGCGGCACTGTCGCGGGCGCCGTCAAATTCGGGCCAGCCCTGTCCGTGCCGGCGGCTGAGCTGGCTCAATACCTTGACGTGGTCATCCGAGTCGTTGAGGCAGGGGATGTATTCAAGCGACTCTCCGCCGGCGGCGATGAATTCCTCGCGTCCTTCAAAAGCGATTTCATCGATGGTTTCCAGGCAGTCTATGGAAAAGCCCGGGCACACCACGTGCAGGTTTTTCACGCCCTGTGCAGGCAGCGCTTCAAAGGTTTCGTCGGTGTAGGGCCTGAGCCACTCGGCCCGCCCCAGGCGCGATTGAAAGCTGACCATCCACTCATCGTCTGCAAGCCCCAACAGGGCGGCAATGCGGCGCGCGCTGGCCTGGCACTGGCAATAGTAGGGGTCGCCGTCAAGCAGGCAGCTTTTGGGAATGCCGTGAAACGAAAACAGCAGCTTGTCCGGCCTGGGCCTGTTCTTCTGAAAGCGCCGGATGGAATCGGCAATGGCCTGAAGCCAGCCCTCGTCGCGGTGATAGTCATTGATGAAACGCACTTCCGGCAGCCAGCGCAGGCGCTTCAGGGCGTCGGTGACGCGATCGAACACCGATGCGGTTGTGGTGCCTGAATATTGCGGATACAGCGGCAGCACCAGCAGGCGCTGAATATTTTTTTGCCGCAGCCTTGCAACGCAGGAATCAATGTCGGGCTTACCGTAGTTCATGGCCAGCATGACTTCCACGCGCGGCAGGCTGTTGCGAAACTCGTCAGCCAGCCGACCGGCCAGCTGGCGGCTGCCGATCAACAGCGGCGAGCCCTGGTTGGTCCAGATGCGCTTGTAGGCCCGGGCCGAACGCGGTGAGCGAAAGGGCACGATAAATCCGTTGAGAATGAACCACCAGCGCAGGCGCGGTGCCTCGATCACCCGCGGGTCACCAAGAAATTCCCGCAGGTAGGGGCGCAGCGCCTTTGCTGTGGGCGCCTCGGGCGTACCCAGGTTAACCAGAAGTACAGCGGTCCTGGCGGCCTCGTTGTGGGCGTTGAGCTGACGAACAGCTTGTTTGGATCGGGCGGACGGGTTGTATTGGGCTGACACGGGGATTCAATGAGACAAGTGAGGTTTGGCCTGTCATTGTAGTCACCGCCCGTCCGGAATGGTTAACGTTGTTCAGGCAGCACAGGCCGATCAGGCGGCTGGCAATATGACAGTCGAAGCTGTTCTGCTATCATGGCGGCATCGGACCCGATGTACTGGATGCATCCAAGAACAACAATGCGACCGCCCGCTCCCGCAATATGGAGATACGTTTTGCTGACCCTCATTTTGATGGTCAGCGGAGTGGCGTGGGCGCA
>DATGTG010000024.1:0-8871 GCA_035301965.1 Wenzhouxiangella sp.
GCTGGTGGCCGTTGGCACGGCCGCCGCCTTCCTGTATTCGGTGGTGGCCACCTTTGCGCCCGGCCTGCTGCCCGCCGGCACCGTCAACGTCTACTACGAGGCCGCCGCCGTTATCGTCGTGCTCATCCTGCTCGGCCGCTACATGGAAGCGCGCGCCAAAGGCCGCACATCCGAGGCCATCCGGCATCTGGCCGGGCTGCAGGCACCAACTGCCCGCATCAGGCGCAACGACCGTTTTGAGGACGTGCCCATTGACGAGGTCATGCGCGATGACGTGTTCGAGGTGCGCCCGGGCGAGCGCATCCCCACCGATGGCGAGGTCATTGAAGGCTCGAGTTTCATTGACGAATCCATGCTGACCGGCGAGCCCGTTCCGGTCGAAAAAAAGGCCGGCGACATGGTTACCGGCGGCACAATCAACCAGCAGGGAGGACTGACCGTGCGCGCCACCGCCGTGGGTGCGGACACCATGCTGGCCCAGATCATCCGCATGGTTGAGGAAGCACAAAGCGGCAAGCTGCCCATCCAGGCAGCGGTGGACAGGGTGACCCTGTGGTTTGTGCCGGCTGTAATGGCGATCGCCGCAATCACCTTTGGACTATGGCTTATTTTCGGCCCTGCACCGGCGCTGACCTTTGCGCTGGTCAACGCCGTGGCCGTGCTCATCATTGCCTGTCCCTGCGCCATGGGCCTGGCCACGCCGACCTCCATCATGGTGGGCACCGGCCGTGGTGCCGAAATCGGCGTGCTGTTTCGCCAGGGCGAAGCCCTGCAGCTGCTCCGGGATTCCCGGGTTGTGGCCGTGGACAAAACCGGCACGCTCACCGAGGGCCAGCCGCAGCTCACCGATCTGGAGCTGGCCGAAGATTTCGGGCGGGATGATGTACTGGCCGCCATTGCCGCGGTAGAGGCCCGCTCGGAGCATCCCATTGCGCAAGCCATCGTGAAGGCGGCTGAGGCAGACGGCCTGAAGCTGCCGCCGGTCAGCGGATTTGAGTCCATCACCGGCATGGGGGTGCGCGCCACGGCCGACAGCCGCCGGGTTGAAATCGGTGCCGATCGTTTCATGCGTCAGCTGGGTCTGGACGTCGGCGTTTTTGATGCCGTTGCCAAACGCCTGGCCAATGAGGGCAAATCGCCCCTGTATGCCGCCATTGACGGCCGGCTGGCGGCCATCATTGCGGTGGCCGATCCCATCAAGCCAAGCACGCCGGCGGCCATTGATGCCCTGCACGGGCTGGGCCTCAAGGTGGCCATGATCACGGGCGACAACCGGCACACCGGACGCGCCATCGCCCGCCAGCTGGGCATTGACGAGGTCATCGCCGAAGTGCTGCCCGACGGCAAGGTCGAAGCGGTTGACCAGCTGCGGCGCGAGCACGGCAAAGTCGCCTTTGTCGGCGACGGCATCAACGATGCCCCGGCGCTGGCCGAAGCCGATGTGGGCCTGGCCATAGGCACCGGCACCGACATTGCCATGGAATCGGCCGACGTGGTGCTGATGAGCGGCAACCTGCAGGGCGTGCCCAATGCCATTGCACTGTCCAGGGCCACCATCGCCAACATCCACCAAAACCTGTTCTGGGCGTTTATCTACAACATTGCCCTCATTCCGGTGGCCGCAGGCGTGCTTTATCCGGCCTGGGGCGTGCTGCTCTCACCGGTGTTCGCTGCCGGGGCCATGGCCCTGTCGAGCGTTTTTGTCGTGCTCAACGCCCTGCGGCTGCGCCGCTTTTCGCCTCCCATGACTGAAGAAGCACGCTGAATGGAGAAGCTCATGCTGATAGGAGAAGCCGCCCGCGCCACGGGCATTTCGGCCAAAATGATCCGCCATTATGAGCAGGCCGGTCTTTTGCCGTCGGTTCAGCGGGCCGGCTCCGGCTATCGCGTCTACGGCGACACTGATCTGCACCGCCTGCATTTCATCCGCAGCGCCCGCGACCTGGGGTTTTCACTGGCCGAAATCCGCAGCCTGCTGGATTTGTGGGACGACCAGTCCCGCCACAGCGCCGATGTGAAAGCGCTGGCCCAAAAGCATATTGAAGACCTTGAGGCCAGAATTGCGCGCATGCGCGACATGGCCGGCACGCTCAAAACCCTTGTGCGCGCCTGCGCCGGCGACAGCCGACCCGACTGCCCCATCCTGAAAGGTCTTCAAAGCCACAGCGACCACAGATAATTTTTTGCTCATCACACAGCCAGCACAGGGTCTTTTTGACAAGCCTCACGCGCAATTGACTGAAACTCTGGGCCAGTACATGGCTGAAAACCGCTTTTGGGCCATGGTGCTTTCAGTGTGCAGAGTAAACGCATCTGTAAAGGTGCGTACCAATTGACTTTGGCTACACGCAGATCAATGCTGGCGCGATCCAGTTGCCGCACATCACGGGCAAGATAGCGCGGCACATATCCGAGGCGCACCGAGTCGACCCCGTTATCAAACACAGCCACTGCATACTGGTCATATCTGTTGCTGTCTTCAAAAACCAGTCTCAATGGCTTCCCTGACTTGAAGTCTTTTACCCGCTCCAGTGCTTGAAGCGGAGCATGGCGCATACCATGCAAAAAAAAGCGTGTGTGATAATTATTTGCATTGTCAGGCACGGGTTTGGGAAACATCTCCAGCGCATCCGTCTGGCGAATCCCTTCAGTAACCCCAAGAATAGCCAATGGCGCAGGTGGATTTTCTGAATCAAAACCACTCCACGCCAGCCACCTTTCGTATTCAGTTCGCGAGCTGGACAGCAACCTGTTGGAAAACACCGGGAAAAGACGTCGGGAGCTGTACTCCGTATGCAGATCAGGCATGGCTGGAAAAGGGTGAAAACCGCTCAGCGTTAGCGCACCCTGCGTATAGACAAAACGGTACTCTCCATCCAAATGCTCCAGGCGGCCAATGGGTGACCACTCGCCCCTTTCCGGGGCCCCCCCGCGCCACGCGATGAAAACAGTTGTTTTCATGACTCCTCCAGTTCCAGAATTCGTTTCCGATTCTGAACCAATAACTTTAGCGTAAATTCTTGGCACACATCAGACATTCGGCTTTTTTCGACCCGGCCCAAAATATTTTTCATTTCTTCAGCAGATATGCCGGAAATTCTCCGAACCCATGCTTGGCGAGCAGACGGCACCCGCCGAGCCCATTCTTCCCATGCCTTCAGCGTGGACATGGGGCGGGTTGCAGAAGTTCTGAAGTACAAAGCTGATCGGGCACGGCGCACAAAGTGAGGAATTTGACGATTTTTATCTCTGGTTTGAAGCCTTTCCGAACGCTCAGCATCAGAAAGGTTTCGTGCAAGTGCCGCTCCATGATCAAAGCTGGGGGCAAGCATTAATTTCTCTCCATGACGTATTGCACCCCAGTTTTGATGGTGCCTGTCCTGATTGGCCACCCAGGCATCCAGCATCAAATAGCCCGCATAAACCCCAGCAGCGCTCAAAACCTGCTCAGGCAGGCGTTTGCACCACTGTCGTGGAGGCATCTCCAGACTTTCCATCACGTTAAACACAGCGTCCAGTGTGTGTTCGCGGACTTGATAATTCTTTTCCGGCTCAAGGGGATAGCTTGAATCCGCCTTGAAAAGCATTTCATTTCCATGCACCAGGTTCAGCGGTTCAGGTGCGAATGTTCTGCAAACTGTCCCCGGCAAACCATCCTCTCCCAGCTTGGCCATGTCATAGCGGACATGCGGCAAACCCAACAATTCTGCCAATTCACAACATACCTTCTCAGCCCAGTCTTCACCAGTACCACGTTCCTCTGCCTTGAAAAGATAAAGCTCATCCTTGTGGCGGTACCAGAACTTGTACTTGGTGCCCAAAAACTCGATTGCCTCGGCCTTGTCTTTCTCTACCGTGATTATGGGAAACATTCCAGCACCTTAAAGTCACATGGCACTAGCGTGCAGCTTTGCGGCTGCGCTCAATGAATTGCTGTGCCAGACCTGCTGGAGCCGGGCTGACCAGGCTGCCGGCCACAAACAGCGCTGTGCTGACAGGCAGCACCCACACGCCGGCGGGCAGGCCCAGCGGCTCGAAGCCGCCGGTGTACAAAACCAGCACAAACAGCCCGCCGCCCACAATGCTGAGCAGGGTCCCGGCGGCTGTTCCCCGATGCCAGAAAAAAGCGCCGATGATGGCCGGCACGGTGACGGCCAGGCCGGTTGACGCCGCCACCGACAGCACGGCAATCAAATTGAGCTGCAGCTGGGCAAACACAAAGGCCAGCAGCGCGATGACCGGCAGCATCCACTTGCCCACGCGCACCTGCTGCTGTTCGCTGCTGCGCGCAGCGGCCTGCGCATAGACATCGCGTGAAATCATCGACGACAGGGTCAGCATGATGGAGTCTATGGTGGACACGGCGGCGGCCAGAATGCCGACCATGACGACAATGGCCAGCAGCGGCGGCACATAGATGGAGCCCAGCAGCGTGGGCGTGGCCAGGTCGGCCTTTTCCAGCCCCGGGAAAGCCACCAGGGCGCTGAAGCCCCACAGCACCGACACCAGCGTGTAAACAAAGCCAAATACCAGAAAGCCGATGAGCATCTGCCGCATGGCCCGCATGGAGGTGGGCATGAACAGCCGCTGGCTGACCTGCGGATTGGACAGGCTGAAGAAAAACCACGGTGCGCTCAGGCCGAGAAACGCGACAAACGAGAAAAAGCCCGGCCCGGGCATGGTCAGCACGTTGCCTTCAACCTGGCCCAGCCGGTCGAACAGCACGCCGAATCCGCCCAGGCGGCTGACCACCAGCAGGGCCACCAGCGTGGCGGTCACGATCATGAACAGCGCCTGCAGGGAGTCTGTCCACATTACCGAGCGCACGCCGGCAATGAGGGCAAACAGCAGCGCCAGCGCGGTGGCCAGAACGGTGCCGGTGGTAAAGCTGATGGCGCCGTCGCTCATGCCCGACAGCAGATAGCCGACGCCGGCCAGCTGCACGGCCGCGTAGGGAATCAGAAACAGACAGCTGGCCAGCGCCGCGGCAACGGCCACGGCCCGGCTGTCGTAGCGGTGGCCCAGCATTTCGCTGGGCGTGATGTAGCCAAAGGCCTTGCCGACCGCCCAGAACCGCGGGCCAAAAACCGCCACCAGCGACACGCCGGCAAAATAGACAATCTCGAAGCCCAGCGCGCCCACGCCACCGGCGTAGGTCAGTCCGGCCAGGCCAACCAGCATGAAGGCGCTGTAGGTGGTGGCGCTGTAGCTCAGGGCCGACACAAAACCGCCCATGCGCCTGGCGCCCAGGAAAAAATCCTCCATGCTGGCCAGGCGGCGATTGGTGATGTCGCTGCGCGCCAGCCAGGCCACTGCCAGCGCCACCAGCAGATAAACGGCAATGCCCGTCCACAGGCTTGCTGCGCTCATTTGCGGTCGTCCCGGTCAAATCTGCGGGTGGCGTGAATATTGAGCGCAATCACGGCCAGCCCCACCAGGCAAAAAAACAGAAAGCTGCCGTACCAGGCGTTGACGCTGCCCAGCAGCAGATAGGGCACGATATAGCACAGCCCGACCAGAATCCAGACAAGCGTGATGGAGGTTTTGGGCGACATGGCGATGGCCGATGTGTGGACGCTAAGATCATACCCGCCCGGCGGCCCGAACTGCAGTCAGCGGCAGGCGTCGCCTGCTTGTGGCGAATGAACCTTACGGACGGGTACAGTCAGCCGTCATCGTCATGCGAAGGTTCAGCCACGCTGCTGTAGGTGGGCGTATCGGCCATGTCCGGCGGCGGGCTCCACTGGCTGACGCCATAAAAGGCCGCAAACGCCACAATGGTAATCAGCATTACCCATATCCAGGTTGGAATGGGCGACGGGGTTTCGGCCCGTGACGGCTCCCAGTACAGCTCGCCGCGGCCGCCGTAGGAGTTGACCAGAATGGGAATGTCGCCTTCGAGCACATCATTGTCGCTCAGGCCGTTGACGGCGATGCCCGGCCCGTTGCGAACCGTGAACGGAATGGTGCGCACCCCGAGCTGTCCGTGGGTGTCCCAGGCCCTGACGTGAAGCTCATGATAGCCGTCCTCCAGACGCGTTGTGTCCAGCTGAAAGCGCGCCGGCGGCCTGTGGGTCACAATGGGATCGGGGTCATCATCCAGATAGACCTCGATGCGGTTGCGGTCTTCCTGTCTGTCATTTGTCATCGTTGCCGTCCTGCCACTCATCTTTCAGAATGCGCCGTTTGATGTGCCTGCGGCTTTTTTCACCGGGCCGCACCAGGTATTTGATGGTAAAAACCAGCACGCCAATGACCACCGCCACACCAAAGGCCACAATGATCCAGTCCAGACCGGTGTGGTCCTCGCCGCTGTGCACCGACTGGCCAAGCGCCGTCAGAGAAGGCAGCAGCGCCGCCAGCAGCCAAAATATTTTCCTTAACAGATTCATGGTTACTGCTCACCTTCCTCGCGCACCCTGGCCACGTCATCGGGCGTGACCGTGGGTGCATCATTGCCCCAGCTGGTGCGTTCGTGGTTGATCATGGCGGCAATTTCCTCATCGCTGAAATGCTCGAATGGCGGCATGGGCGATCCATAGGTCTCGCCATTGATTTCACGGCCATGGGCGCCAAACAGAACAATCTCGATATGTTCGGTCGGGTCATCGGCAACAACCACCGGGTCATCAACCAGCGGTGGAAATGCGCCCGGCACGCCCTGGCCGCTGGCCTGATGGCAGGCCGCGCAGTTGTTGGCGTACAAAGACTCGCCATCGGCCGTCGAGGGCGGTTCTTCGGCGTCCGATCCGCCGTCGTCCGAAGCGCCATCGTCATCTTTCGCGCGCGCTGCGGGCTGGCGGTCAAGCGGCTGCTTGAGGGCAAGCAGATAGGCCACCAGCGCCTCGCCGCGCTCGGTGGGAACGACTTTCAGATCGTCGCCCGGCGCAAACCGGCCGGAGACCGGCACCACGGTGGCATCGTCATCGGGCGAGTCGGTCACATCAAACAGCCACGGATAGGCCGGCATGATGGAGTCCTCGACCACTGTGCGCGGATTGTACAGATGCAGATACTGCCAGGTTTCGGCCGGCTGTCTGGTGCCCACGTCCGACAGGTCGGGGCCGATTCTGGCGCTGCCCAGCACCGCCGGCGTGTACGGCTGCCAGACGCTCAGCGGCCCGCCGATGCGGGCGTAGTCCTCGGGCGCCGAGGCGCGGCCAAAATTGCTGTCCATGTCGAGCGGCCGGACCTGCTGGGTATGACAGCTCACGCAGCCTTCGGAGATATAAACGGCCAGGCCTTCGCGCTCGTGGTCCGAAAGCGTTTCACCCGTGTAGTTGACTTCCACCTGTGCCTGCGTCCAGTAGGCCGGCGCAATGGCAATGATGATGGCCAGAAAAATGAAGCCGAAGAAAACAATGCTGAAAAGCAGCCAGTGGTTGCGGTGGAAATTCATGCCGAGGCTCCTTCCTGCGCGGTCACTTCACGGTCCTGCTGGACGGGTTGAGACTGTGGCCGCATATGCCACAGGTTCCAGGCGAAGACGATGTGTGAAACAAACATCAGCATGCCGCCAACGGCGCGCCACAGATAGAACGGCTCCATCAGCGTGACCGAGCGCATGAACGGCGCATTGGACATCCAGCTGTAGCCCTGCAGGGTGCCGCCTATCATCAGCGCAATGGAATACAGCATCAGGCCGATAAAGGCGAACCAGAAGTGTATGCCGGCCAAAAGCGCCGACGGTTCACGACCGGTCAGGCGCGGCAGCAGGCCGTAGATGCCGCCCCAGATCAGAAACACCACAAAGCCGTACATGGTCTGGTGCGAGTGGGCCACGGTGAAGCTGGTGAAATGCCATACCTTGCTCAGCGAACGGAAGGCTTCAAACGTGCCCTGCAGGGAAAACAGGAAATAGCTGATGACGCCAACCAGAATGAACGGCAGGCTGTAGCTGCGCGCAATGGTGCGGAAGCTGCCTTTCATGGTCATCAGGAAGTTGCCGGTGCCGGCCGCCAGCGTCACCACCATGCCAACGCTGAAGATGATGGCCACCGTTTGCAGCGCCCACGGAATGGGCGCATAAATGAAGTGGTGAGCGCCGATCATGCTGTAGAACACCATTTGCGTCCAAAAGGCCAGCACGCCCAGTGAATACGAATAAATGGGCTTGTTGAGCAGGCGCGGCAAAAAGTAGTAGGTCAGCCCCAGCACCATGGGCGTAAACCACATGCCCACGCCCATGTGCATGTAAAAGCCCTGAATGATGGTTTCGCTGACCCCGGTGCTCTGGTAGGTGGGAATGTAGGCGATGACGGCCAGCGCGATGGTCCACAGAAAAGCGCCCATGATGTACCAGTTGGAAATATAGATTTCCTCGATGGAGCGCCCGGCAATGGTGCGGATCAGGTTCCACGCCACCATGATGATGCCGGCGGCAAACAGGCCCATGGCCGGCCAGATAAATTCACGATACTCCTGGCCGGCGTTGTTGACGCCCGACATCAGAAGAATATTGCCAACCACAACGGCCGCGTTGATCAATATCAGCGCCACCCAGGCCTGCGACATGCTGTGCAGCCGTCGCTGGCTGGTCTTGGGCACGACATACAGCGCCAGGCCGATCATGGCCAGCGAACTCCAGCCCCAGAACACCGTGTTGGTATGCACCGGACGCAGGCGACCAAACGACAGCCACGACACGTGTTCAAGATCGGGCCAGACAAACTTCAGCCCCAGATACTCGCCGATCAGCGTACCGAAAATCAGCCAGAACGTGTCGCTGACGATGTAGGCAAAAATCAGCCGCGTCCAGGCAACATCGGCGTCCGGCGCGGTGGCCACTCGGGATTTACTGACAACAAAGGGCCGCTCTGGCGGCAGTAGAGTTGACCTGTCGGGCATTTTGTCTTATCCGGAATTTGAATA
>DATGTG010000025.1:0-3004 GCA_035301965.1 Wenzhouxiangella sp.
ACATGCGCACCCAGCTCAGGCAGCTGGGCTTTGCCATTGACTGGGCGCGCGAACTGGCCACCTGCGACCCGGACTACTATCGCTGGAACCAGTGGTTTTTCCTGCGCCTGCTCAAGCGCGGCATTGCCTACAAAAAAACCGGCACCGTCAACTGGGATCCGGTTGACCAGACCGTGCTGGCCAACGAGCAGGTCATTGACGGGCGCGGCTGGCGCACCGGCGCGCTGGTTGAAAAGCGCGAAATTCCCATGTATTACCTGCGCATTACCGACTACGCCGACGAACTGCTGGCCGATCTGGACACGCTGGACGGCTGGCCCGAGCGGGTGCGCGCCATGCAGGCCAACTGGATTGGCAAAAGCGAAGGTGCGGAAATCGTCTTTGCCTGCGGCAATGACAGCATCAAGGTATTTACCACCCGGCCCGACACCCTCATGGGGGCCACATTCATGGCGGTGGCCGCCGAACATCCCCTGGCCCTGAAAGCGGCGCGGAACAATGCGAAGCTGGCGGCATTCATTGAGCAGTGCCGCAAAGAGGAGGTGTCCGAGGCCGATCTGGGCGATCAGGAAAAAAAGGGCATGGACACCGGCTTGAAAGCCGTTCATCCCCTGACCGGCGAGGAGCTGCCCGTGTGGGTGGCCAACTACGTGCTCATGGGCTATGGCGAGGGCGCCATCATGGCGGTGCCGGCCCACGACGAGCGCGACTTCGAGTTTGCCGGCAAGTACGGGCTGCCCGTTCGCCAGGTCATCAGCCTGGACGATAAACAGGAATTTGATCCGCAAAGGTGGCAGGACGGCTACGCTGGGGCCAGCGGCCGCCTGGTCAACTCGGGCGAGTTTGACGGGCTGGCGCGCGACCAGGGCGCACAGGCCATTGTTGCCGCCCTTGAAAAGCGGGACGCGGGGCGTCCCCGCACCCAGTTTCGCCTGCACGACTGGGGCATATCCCGTCAGCGCTACTGGGGCTGTCCCATTCCCATCATTCACTGCGATGACTGTGGCGATGTGCCGGTGCCGGAAGAGGATCTGCCGGTGGTGCTGCCCGAAAACCTGGTGCCGGACGGTTCGGGCAATCCGCTTGAAAAGGATGCCGGTTTTGTCAATGCCGACTGCCCGCAGTGCGGCCGGGCCGCGCGCCGCGAAACCGACACCATGGACACGTTTGTTGACTCTTCGTGGTATTTCCTGCGCTATGCATGTCACGACAACGATGAAGCCATGGTGGACGAGCGCGCCGGGCAATGGATGCCGGTCGATCAGTATATTGGCGGCATAGAGCACGCCATTTTGCATCTGCTTTATGCCCGCTACTGGACCAAGCTGATGCGTGACGAGGGGCTGTTGTCCATTGATGAGCCCTTCAGCCGCCTGCTGACCCAGGGCATGGTGCTGGCCGAAACCTATTACCGCGCCGATGATTCCGGCCGCAGGCAGTGGTTCAACCCGGCCGATGTCGAGGTCAGCCGCGACCGCAACGGCCAGATCAGCAGCGCGGTGGCGCGCGCCGACGGCCGGCCGGTGGAGTTTGGCGGGGTCGAGAAAATGGCCAAGTCCAAAAACAACGGCGTCGACCCGCAGCAGCTGGTCGATCGCTATGGCGCCGATACCGTGCGCCTGTTCTCCATGTTTGCCGCGCCGCCCGAGCAGTCGCTTGAATGGTCGGAGGCCGGTGTGGATGGGGCCTGGCGTTTTCTGCGCCGGCTGTGGGCCAGCGTCAACAGTCATGCGGATTCCGGTCGGACCCGGGCCTTTCGGCCGGATCAGCTGTCCGGCCAGGCGGCCGATCTGCGCCGCCAGCTGCACGAAACCATCGCCAAGGTGGGCGATGACATGGGTCGGCGGCAGATGTGGAACACCGCCATTGCCGCCATCATGGAGCTGTGCAACGCGCTGCAGCGCTTCAGGCCCGAAGGCGAGGCGGAACACGGCCTGATGCACGAAGCCTGGGAGGCGGTGGTGCGCATGATTGCGCCGGTGGCACCCCATATTTCCGAGGCCCTGTGGCGCAAGCTTGGCGGCGAGCACTCGGTGTTTTCCGCCGGCTGGCCCGAAGTGGACAAAACCGCGCTTGAGCGCGCGGCCGTGACCCTGGTGGTGCAGGTCAACGGCAGGGTGCGCGGCCGGCTGGAGGTGGCGCCCGGCATCGATCGCGACAGCGCCCTGGACTTGGCGACCGGGGACGAGAACGTGGCCCGGCACCTGGACGGAAAAACCGTTCGCAAGGTGATTCTGGTGCCCGACAAGCTGCTCAATATCGTGGCTTCATGATGTGGATGAGGCCGCTGGTGATTGTCTTTCTGGCTGCAGCACTGACCGCCGCCTGCGGATTTCAGCTGCGCGGCACCGCCCGCCTGCCGGCATTCATGGACCGCACATTTATTGAAGTGTCGGATGACAGCACCGAATTTGTGCGCGAGCTGCGCCTGCTGCTTGAGGCCAACGGTGTGGCTGTAACAGACATGCCCGATGAGCAGACCGCGGTTTTGCATATTGATTCGCAGCGCATCAGCCGCCAGCCGCTGTCGGTTTCCGGTCGCGCCCAGGTGCGCGAATACCTGCTTGTTTTCGAGCTGGAGTTTAGGCTGCACAATCCGGCCGGTGACGAGGCGCTGAAGCCGACCCGAATCAGGCTCACGCGTGATTACGGCTTTGACGAAAGCGCCATTCTGGCCGCCCAGCGCGAAGAGGAGTTTTTGCGCGATGATCTGGGGCGCGCCATGGCCGAGCAGCTGGTGCGAAATCTTGAAGCCCTGAGCGCGGATGCCTCATGAAGATCTATCCTGAAAAGCTTGCCGCCCGCCTTGACCAGACTCTGGACAAGGTCTACCTGGTTGCCGGCCAGGAGCCGCTGCTGATTGAGGAATCCTGTGACCGCATCCGTGCCGCCGCCCGTGCGGCGGGCGTCGCCGAGCGCCTGGTTCTGGAGGCCGATGCCCGCTTCGACTGGCAGCAGATTTTTTCGGCCACTGAAACCGGCTCGCTGTTTGCCAGCACGCGCC
>DATGTG010000026.1:0-2078 GCA_035301965.1 Wenzhouxiangella sp.
TGCGCGACCCCGAGCCCGATGCACCCATGCCCATGTACGACAACGCCGAAATCGAGATGGCCTTTCGCAATGCCCAGGCGCGCGTGCGCAAAGATTCCGGGCACGCAGAATGACCGCCGCCCATTGATTCATTTCCACTGCATGATAAGCTGATCCTCAGGCTGTCTGGTGCCGGCATTGCTGCCTGCTCCGGCCACAGCGTTTGACCCCGACCCGAGGAGATGCATCATGAAAAATGTGCTGTTTGCCGTCATTGTGTCCGCCGCGCTGGCCTGCATGCCCGCGCTGGCCAGTGACGAAGCCGCCGACAACAGCAGCGCCGACAGCGCGCTGAACCTGATCACCGCCAATGCCGATGAGGGCTTTGCCCTGGCGGTTACCCTGGCGCGCCGGGCGGTCACCACCACCCAGCCCGACAAGGAAGTGCTGTTTGACCAGCGCCCTGAATACAGCACCGATGCCGACTCGCTGATTGCCGTGTCGCAAACCGTGGCGCTGTACTTCCAGACGGTGGCGGCCGCCAACGACTACTGGCGCGACTGATCGAAAGCGGCGCGGCTGCCGACCGCGCTCAGTCGTCCCCTTTCAGCCTGCGGTCTATCACTTCGCACAGCACAACCGCCTGGTTGTGCTCGCGGTCCTTTGCGCCGTAGAGCAGCGCCAGCGGCTTTGAGCGGGCCAGCTTGACGAGCTCGTCCAGGCATTCCTTCTGCGCGTCGTTGTCGCGCAGTTCCTTCTCGTATTTTTGCCTGAAGGCGGCCCACAGTTTGGGATCGTGCCCAAACCACTTTCTGAGCTCGGCCGTGGGCGCCACCTCTTTCATCCAGTGGTCCAGCGCCGCGTCATCCTTTGAAATGCCGCGCGGCCAGACGCGGTCGACCAGCACGCGCGCGGCCTTGCCCGTATCCGGCCTGTCGTAAATGCGCGCAATGCGAACTTTATTGGTCATGGCGGCCTCCGCCGGTTTCAGATCTTGCGCAAAAACAGCATCTGCTTGATTTTGGCGATGGCGGTGGCCGGCGCCAGGCCCTTGGGGCAGGTGCGGGTGCAGTTGAGGATGGTGTGGCAGCGATACACCTTGAACGGGTCTTCCAGCTCGTCCAGACGCTCGCCGGTGGCCTCGTCGCGGCTGTCGGCCAGCCAGCGGTAGGCCTGCAGCAGGGTGGCCGGGCCCAGAAAACGCTCGCCGTTCCACCAGTGGCTGGGGCAGCCCGAGGTGCAGCAAAAACACAGAATGCATTCGTACAGCCCGTCGAGTTTTGCCCGGTCTTCGGGCGACTGCAGGCGCTCGCGATCGGGCGGCGCCGGGCTTTCGTTGCGCATCCACGGCCGGATGCTCTGATATTGGGCCAGCACGTGGGTCTGGTCACCAACCAGGTCCTTGATGACCGGCAGGCTGGGCAGTGGATAGATATGAACCGGCTGTTTGAGCTCTTCAATGGGCTGGGTGCAGGCCAGCCAGTTGCGGCCGTTGATGTTCATGGCGCACGAGCCGCAGACGCCCTCGCGGCAGGAGCGCCGAAAGGTCAGGGTCGGGTCGATGTGGTTCTTGATGTAAATCAGCGCGTCGAGCAGCATGGGACCGCACTTGTCCACATCAATGGTGTAGTGATCCAGGCGCGGGTGCTCGTCAATGCCCGGCTCGTAGCGATAAATGCTCAGCGTGAGCGGATCCTTTGCATCTTCGGGGGCCGGCCAGCGCTTGCCCTTGCCCACGCGCGACGGGCCTGACAGCCCCAGATTGCGCGGCACCGGGAAACGGCCCGGCGAGTCGGTCAGCGGCCGGTCGGCCGAGCGATTGATGATGAAACGGCGTGGGTTCATTGGTCCTCCTGATGCCCTGAATCGACTCCCTGCCCCCCGAACTGTTCGAGCCTGGCCGGCGGACTGCCGGGGTTGATCTGCGCCTGCTGGCGCTCGAAGGAGTCCGCCAGGCGCCGGAACTCGTCGGCCAGCGCGGCCACCACGCAGGGTTCACCGCGCACGCACGGGCAGATTTCACCTTTCACGCTGGCCAGCACGCTGTCCGGGTCGGCGGCCTTTTCACGCAGTTCTTCAGGCCCGTATTTGCGCGCCAG
>DATGTG010000027.1:0-2007 GCA_035301965.1 Wenzhouxiangella sp.
CTCGCTGGTGCTGATGGATGAAATCGGTCGCGGCACGTCCACCTTCGACGGCCTGGCCCTGGCCTGGGCCGTTGCCTCGCAGCTGGCGCTGCAGATACGCGCCATGACGCTGTTTGCCACCCACTATTTCGAGCTCACCCGGCTGGCCGAAGACCACGACGGCATTGCCAATGTGCATCTTGACGCGCGCGAACACGGCGATGAAATCGTGTTCCTGCACAGCGTGCGCGAAGGCCCGGCCAGCCAGTCCTACGGCATCCAGGTGGCGCGCCTGGCCGGCGTGCCGCGCCCCGTCATCGAGCAGGCGCGCCTGCATCTTGAACAACTGGAAAACCGTTCGGATGCATCGGCGCAACCCAGCCCGCAGCTGGGGCTGTTCAATCAGCCGCCAGCGCATGAAGGCACCGAAGCCGTGCCCGGCACGGACGACCGGCCCGATGCCCTGCGCGACATGCTGGCCGAAATTCAGCCGGACGAGCTGACGCCGCGCCAGGCGCTGGACTGGCTCTACAGGCTCAAGAACAAGAGCGACTGACCCCTTGCCTCAGAGATTGCCCGACCAGTCCTCGGGCGGCTCCACCGGCAAGCCGGCCTCGGTCAGCAGGGCCTGCATACCCTTGATCTCACCACCCTGCTCATAAAATGTTTCAAGCACCCGCGCGCCGTTAAGCAGTGAGCGGTGGTAGCGCTCCTCCTCGGAAAGCGCCTCATCCTCGTCTTCCGCAAGGCCGGACTCATAGCGGCTGTAGCTGCTGGACAGCCAGCTCAGACGACGCTTCATTTCATTGGCCTGCCGGCGATCCTGCTCATCGCGGGCGGCGCGGTTGAGCAGCGCAACCCCCAGCATGGCGTCAAGCATGGAGGCACTGTCCTGCATCTTCAGAGCAATGCTGCGGCAGCTTTCCTGCAGTTTTGATGAAAGGCTGTCCCGGCTGCAGGCATCGATGAGCGACCGGTAGCCCGTGGGCACGCCATTGCTCAGCACAATGTATGAGGTCTGGTTGAGTCTCAGGGCGCGCCTTGTTTCCGCGTTCAGCGTGTCACCATCAAATGCAGCGGGCGGCAAGTCATGCTCGGGCAAGTCCACCCCTTTCAGCGCACGGGCCACGCGCTCCCCGGTTTCAAGCAGGTAGCTGTCATAACCATCTGCAGCCGCCATACGCTCAAGCAGGCTGGCAGTGCCGTCCTCATCACCGGCCTCGACTGCTGCCTGCAGCCAGGGGAGAAGCAGCATGGCATTGTCAGCTGCAAGCCGATCGGCGGAACCGGCATACTGTTCAGGATCACAGCTGCTGATGCGGAAGCAATTCATCAGCGCATGCGCCAGAAGCTCGCCGCTGCCGGAATCCCCGGACAGCGCCCGGTCAAGCAGTTCGTGAGCTTCCCGGCGGGCATCTGCAAATGATTCCGCCGACTCCGGATCGGCCGTCAGGGGGAAAATGAGCGCTGCGGCAAACAGCGAGTCGGCATCCTCACCTGCCGCCAGCGCGCTGACCGTGTCGCCATACCACTGCTTTTGAACCCGTTCGGCCGGGACATGCCCGTCTTCGATACTTGAAGAGGCAGCCGGAATTCCGCCGGCGGCGAAAACCGCCGAAATGACCGCAGCAGCCAATACCCGGTTGAGTCTGTTCATAAATCCGACCTGCTTGTTTTGTCGAACAACAACTATGCCACAAAGCGAAGCGGAGAGACCTTGACAGGCCCGCACAAACACCTGCCATGCAAAGCCTTTCCCGCCGGCTGTAACTGCAGCCAGCAGCTTTTTGGATACAATGGCGGCTTTGCCAAAAATCACTTGGAGTCCTATCCCATGCGCACTGTTTTGGGGCCGCTTGCTGCGGTCTTGCTGTTGATCAGCGCCACCGCCCTGGCGCAGGACGGCTATTACCGTCAGCCTGATTTGCACAACGACACCGTGGTGTTTGTTTCCGAGGGTGATTTGTGGCGGGTGCCGCTGGAAGTCGGCAAGGCCCGGCGGCTGACCACCCATCCGGCGGAAGAATC
>DATGTG010000028.1:0-3295 GCA_035301965.1 Wenzhouxiangella sp.
CTCGGCAAGAGCATTGCCGGCAAGCCCATGGTGACCGACCTGGGCCGCATGCCGCATCTGCTGGTGGCCGGTACCACCGGCTCGGGCAAGTCGGTGGCTATCAACGCCATGATTTTGAGCCTGCTCTACAAGTCCACGCCGGACCAGGTGCGGCTCATCATGATCGACCCCAAGATGCTCGAACTGTCGGTGTACGAAGGCATTCAGCACCTGCTCACGCCGGTGGTCACCGACATGAAGGACGCGGCCAACGCGCTGCGCTGGTGCGTGGCCGAAATGGAGCGCCGCTACCGCCTGATGGCTTCCGCAGGCGTGCGCAATCTGGCCGGCTTCAATCGCAAGGTCAAGGAGGCAGCCGCCAAGGGTGCGCCTATCCCCGACCCGCTGGTTGACCCGTCTTCCCTGGCTGAGGGCGAGGAACGGCCCGTGCTCGAGCCGCTGCCGTTTGTGGTTGTTGTCATCGACGAGTTTGCTGACCTGATGATGATTGTCGGCAAAAAGGTGGAGCAGCTGATTGCGCGCCTGGCGCAAAAGGCGCGCGCTTCGGGCATCCATCTCATACTGGCCACCCAGCGCCCGTCGGTGGATGTCATCACCGGCCTGATCAAGGCCAATATTCCCACCCGCATGGCGTTTCAGGTGTCGTCAAGAATTGATTCACGCACCATTCTCGACCAGCAGGGCGCCGAAGAGCTTCTGGGCCACGGCGACATGCTGTTCCTGCCGCCCGGCACCGGTTTGCCCGAACGAATTCACGGCGCGTTTGTCGATGATCATGAGGTTCACGCCGTGGTCAATTCACTCAAGCAGCAGGGCGACCCCAACTATCTTGAAGAAGTGCTGCACGACACCCAGACCACCGCCGACGGCCAGCGGATTGGTGCCACCGGCCTGCCGGAAAGCGGCAGCGGGGACTCGGATGACGAGCTGTATGACCAGGCCGTGGCCTGGGTGCTGGAAAGCCGCCGGGCGTCAATTTCCAGCGTTCAGCGCCAGTTCCGGGTCGGCTACAACCGCGCCGCCCGCCTGGTCGAGGACATGGAAACCCAGGGCGTGGTCAGCCCGCCCGGGCACAACGGCCAGCGTGAGGTTTTGCCGCCCAAGCCGCCGCCGCGCTGAAGACACACCCGAACCGCGCCCGGTCAGCGGCCATTCATGTTGTTTGGCCACACTTTCAACGGCCCGCAGCCCAGCGGCTTTATTCAGGAGTACAGCCCAGTGACTGGAATACACAGAATTTTTTTTGCCGCCCTGATGGCCGTGTTTGCAGGTGTCGTGATGGCCGCCGGCGACCTCGACGGGCGCCGGCAGCTGGATGCCTTTGCAGAGGGGCTTGAGACCCTGTCGGGCGAGTTTGAGCAGGTCACCACGGATTCCCGGGGCAAGGTGACAGAAAGCGCCTCGGGGCGCTTTTACTACGCATCACCCGACCGTTTTCGCTGGGATTACGAGCAGCCTTTCCCGCAGGAAATCGTGGCCGACGGCGAACAGCTGTGGCACTACGATGAAGAGCTGGAACAGGTCACGGTGCGTGAGCAGCCTGCAGCCGCTGAATCGCCGCTGCTGGTGCTGACCCGCCCCGGGCTGCTGGACCAGTTCTACCGGGTGGTGTTTTCAGGGGAAAACCTGATCGAGTTCGAGCCGCTGGACGACAGCATGGACATTGAGCGCGGGCGCTTGCTGTTCGAGGATGGCCGGCCGCATGTCATTGCCCTGGACGACAGTTTTGGCCAGCAAACCCGCCTCGTTCTCAAGGCCCTTGAGCTCAATCCGGATCTGGACTCGAAGCGCTTCGAGTTCGAGCCGCCCGCCGGCGCGGACATTCTTGAAGGCTACTGAAAGTGCACGGCAGGCTCAGCTGTAGCCAATCCATACCGCCACTACCATGCAGACCGCCGCAAAGGCCAGCAGCTTGAGAATAAGCGGCAGCACAAACCGGAACCAGCGGTCGTAGGGAATGCCGGCCAGGCCGATAATGCCCATGAGCACGGCGTTGGTCGGCACGATCATGTTCATGAAGCCGTCGCCGAACTGGAAGGCCAGCACCGACGCCTGGCGCGTCATGCCCACCAGATCGCCGATGGGTGCCATCAGCGGCATGGTCAGATACGCCTGGCCGCTGCCCGATGAAACAAAAATGTTCATGATGGACTGAATGACAAGCATGCCCACCGCCGACAGCTCGGTGGGCAGCCCGACCAGCGGGCTGGCCAGGGAATTGACCACGGTGTGCAGAATCTGGCCGTCTTCCATGATCATGCCAATGGAGCGCGCAAAGCCGATGAGAATGGCGGTACCCGCCAGTTCAGACGCGCCCAGGGTAAAGTTTTTGGCCAGGTCGTCAAACGACATGCGCGCAATCAGCGCCACGGCAATGGGCAGGGCGACAAAAACGGCGCTCAGCTCGGTCAAATACCAGCCGCGCCAGACAATTCCATAGACCAGCAGAACCAGCGCCGCAGCCGTGGCTGCAATAACGCCCTTGCGCCGGCCGGTCATTTCCGGCAGGTCGTTTGATTCGGGCGGACGGGCGGACTCCACACCGTAAACCAGGCTGGCTTCGGGATTGCGCTGCACCCGGCGCGCGTAGGCCCAGACGTGGTGAATGCCTATGGCCAGAAACGGCCAGAAAATGATGGCCCGATAGCCCAGCCCCGAGCCCTGCTGCAGCTCGGCAATGTCCTGGGCGATAAACAGGGTAAACGGGTTGAGCAGGGCGGCGCCGTAGCCCACGCAGTAGCCGACCACCATAATGCCTATGGCGGCCACCGCATCCATGCGCATGGCCACGCACAGGGAAATGAGAATGGCCGCCAGCGGAATGTATTCCTCGGCCATGCCCAGAGTGGCCGAAGCCATGGCAAACAGAAACACGCCCAGCGCAATGATCCAGAACGTGCTGTGGCCGGCGCGGCGGATCACCGAGCCCATAAAGGCCTCTATGGCGCCGGTTTTGCGAATGACCGCCAGCGCGCCGCCAATGATGAGCACAAAGAATATGATGCCCTGGACATCGGCCATGGCGCGCGGCACAACCGTGAACAGCTCCCAGGGCGCCAGCCTGGACGCGTCTTCAATTTTGGCGTAGGTGCCGGCCCTGACTACTTCGCGGCCCTGGTCGTTGACCACGGTTTCGAAGCTGCCGGCCGGCAGCACCCAGGTGAGCGCCAGCGCCACCATCATGATCATGAACATCAGCACCAGCGTGTCGGGCATGCGCAGCAGTCTGTTTTTCATGTTGCCTCCCTTTTGTGGCCGCTGGCTGATGGTTGCCGGCGGCCGTGTTTTTGTTGTC
>DATGTG010000029.1:0-10522 GCA_035301965.1 Wenzhouxiangella sp.
TAGCGGCCGAGCAGGATGAGCACGACGATAACGGCGGCGGCCTCGTAGTAGACGTTGACGGTGCCGGCGGGCAGCAGGCCGGGCGCAAAGGTGGCCACCACCGAATACAGGAAGGCGGCGGCCGTGCCAACGGCCACCAGCGAGTTCATGTCGGGCGCCAGGCGCGCCAGGGCGGGAAAGCCCTGCGCGTAAAAACGCCGCCCCGGGAAGGCCAGCACCAGGGCAACCAGCACAAACTGGAGCAGCCAGTTGGCTTGTGTGCCCAGGGTGTTTTCAATCCAGCCGGCCATGCCGGGAATGAAGTGGGCGCCCATTTCAAGCACAAAGACAGGCGCCGTCAGAGCGGCGGCCAAAATGGTGTCGCGCCGCAGGCGGATGCGCTCGGCGTCCTTTTTGGCAGCGCTCCGGGAATCGCTTGATCCGGCCTCGATCACGCGCGCCGCATAGCCCGCTGTGATGACGGCGGCAACCAGTTCATCGGCATCAACGAGGCCGCTGGCGCTGGCCCGCCCGGTGGCCAGGTTGACGGAGGCCCGGGTCACGCCCGGCACGGCTTGCAGGGCGCGTTCCACGCGGCCGGTACAGGATGCACAGGTCATGTCCTCCACCGCCAGCTCGACGGTGTTTTCAGGCACCCGGTAGCCGCTGCTTTCGATCGCATCGATCAGCGCCTGTCTGTCAATGGCGTCGTTGGGGTGAATGGTGGCGCGGCCGGTGGCCAGGTTGACGGCCACGCGGCCCACGCCCGGCACCCTGGCCAGGGAGGCTTCGACACGACCCACGCAGGAAGCGCAGTTCATGCCTTCCACGGTCAGGGTGACAGTTTCGTCGGAGCGGGCTTTTACGGCTTCGGACACGGCATGAACCTCAACAGCATTGATTGCCCGCTCAGCTTAACCCTTACCATAATGTCAAGGTCAAGCGCTAAAAAAACCCGCCGCCAGGGCAGGCGGCGGGTCATCCGGTTGGGGCATGAAAGCCGGGTTACGGGGTCGGGATCCGACTTTCATTCCGCCTGGCTGCAGTTATGACTGCGGCCATTCTTCAGCAGGCGGGTTGTCGCTGCAGTACTGCTGAACCGCCATGCTGAATTCGCTGCGGTTAAGTCCCTTGTCGGATGCGGGATCAATGTCGTCCCAGGCATCAACCAGGCAGGGCAGGGCCTGTGCCTCGCTCTGGCTGATGTAGCCGTCGCCGTCTGCGTCCAGCTCTTCAAAGCTCGGGTTTTGAGCCACTGCGACGCCGGCTGCAAACATGAGTCCGACAATGAGGGCGAAAATGGATTGTTTGTGCAGTTTGAACATGAATAACTCCTTGGACATATTGCCTTGGGTTTGTGCTGAGTCATCTCGACTCGGGGTTCAGTATTCAATTTGCGTGCCAGGTTTTACAAGCCACTGATAATCATTGGTTTTTGTTTAAGGGCCAAAGCCGGGGAGGGAAAACCTGTTGCCTGCAGGCGACGGTTGCGGCCGATGAAACGCACAAACGCGCCAGCGGCGGCCCTGGCGCTGTCGCCGATTGGCGACAGCCGGTGCTCAGCGCTTGAAATCGGCCGGGCTGAGCCCGTGGCGCTTGAGCAGGCGGTAAAACTCGGTGCGGTTGCGGCCGGACATGCGGGCCGCCTCGCTGACGTTGCCCTTGCTCATGCGCATGACGCGCGCCAGGTAATCGCGCTCGAAGCGGTCGCGCGCCTCGGCCAGTGGCGCCATGCGGTCGGGTTCGGCGCGCAGAGCGCGTTCGACCAGGGCGGCCGGTATCGGGCCCTTGCGGCACAGCACGGTGGCGTGCTCAACCACATTGGCCAGCTGGCGTACGTTGCCGGGCCAGCTGTGGCCGACCAGAAGCCGCAGCGCATCGCGCGAAAACCCGCCAATGCGTTCGGATTCATCCGGCCGCCGCTGAAGCCGCGACAGAAAGTGCTCGGCCAGCGGAACAATGTCTTCGGGGCGCTCGCGCAGCGGAGGAATGTCCAGCTGAACCACGTTGACGCGGTAGTAGAGGTCTTCGCGAAATTCATGGTCGCGAATGGCCGCTTCAAGGTCGCGGTGGGTGGCGGAAATCAGCCGGACGTCGATGGCGGTTTCTTCGGCGGCGCCAACAGGGCGAATGCGTTTTTCCTGCAGCGCGCGCAGCAGCTTGGCCTGAAAGGCGGCCGGCATGTCGCCAATTTCGTCAAGCATCAGGGTGCCGCCGCCGGCGCGCACAAACAGGCCGTCCCGGTCTTTTTCGGCGCCCGTAAAAGCGCCCCTGCGGTGGCCGAACAGTTCCGACTCCAGCAGCTCGGCCGGGATGGCGGCGCAGTTGAGGGCAACAAATGGCCCGGCGCTGCGCGGGCTGGCCGCGTGAATGGCCTGGGCAATGACTTCCTTGCCGCTGCCGCTTTCGCCCGCAATCAGGACGCTGGCATCGCTTTGCGCAACCAGCTCGACTTCCGAAAGCAGCTTTTCCATGGCGTAGCTGTGGGCAACAATGCCCTGGCGCCAGCCGCTGTCATCGGCATGCTGGCGCTGGCCCCTGGTTGCTTCGCTCACTGTTTCAAGCAGTTCTGTGCTGTCAAATGGCTTGGTCAGAAAGCTGAACGCCCCCTGGCGGGTTGCGGCCACGGCTTCGGGAATGGTGCCGTGGGCGGTCAGTATGATGACCGGCAGCGTCGGGTGCTGCTCGCGCAGCCGGGCAAACAGCGCCATGCCGTCCATTTCATCCATGCGCAGGTCGGTAATGACAACATCGGGAAGACGGGCGGCCACCTGCCCCAGGGCGGCCTTGCCGCTGTCGGCGGTGTCAACTTCAAAGCCGCCTGATTCCAGCCGCAGCGTGATCAGGCGCAAGAGGCCGGGGTCGTCGTCAACAACCAGAACAGCCGGGGCCGATGTCTTGTGGCTGTTCGCTGCCATGTTCAGCGCTCCGGCCGCGGCTGGCGCCCGGCCCCATCGCTTCCGGAAGAAGTGCTGTCGCTCTCGTTCGGTTCATCAATGCTTCTGAGCGCGCGCAGCTTTTCTCTGGTGTGGTCATGTTCCGCACGTTCTTTCATGAGCGCTTTTTCAGCCCTGTCCAGGCGGTCTTGCGCCGCTTGCTCCCGTTTGGACAGGGTCAGCATGACGGTCAGCAGCAGGCGGGCATGGCTGCTCAGCTCAAGCGCCTGCGATTGTTCATTCAAAAGCGCCGTGACGTCGGCAATGGCCGCTGGCAGATCACGAAGTTCCGCAGGCCCCAGCAATTTCAGCATGGCGCGTTCAAGCCGGGCCGGCCAGTTGTCCAGGCGTTCCAGACCCTCGCTCCATGTCATGGCGTTGTCGCTGTCGCTGCGCAGCACGCGGGCGGCGCGCTCGATGACGTCTCCGGCGCTGATTTGTGCGGCCGATGGCTGCGAAGGCTGCGCTTTATCCTGCTGTGCTTCGGCGGCCGCCTGGAACGCCAAAAGCAGCCACAGGGCCAGCAGCGCTGCCGGCAAGGCGGACACCCAACGGTTGTGTGCATTCATGGCTTTCTCCTGCCCGATTCATTCAAGGGCAGTTCGATGACGAAGACAATGGACCAGTCGGCGTGATCTGTCGCATACACCCGGCCATTGTGGGCGTGGATCAGGTCCCGACAGATTGCCAGACCCAGGCCGCTGCCGGCAACAGACAGGCGGGTGCGGCCGGTGCCGCGATAAAAGGGCTCAAACAGGCGGTGGCGGTCGCGTACGGAAATGCCGGGGCCGCGGTCGGCAACGCATATTCTGGCAAAGTCGGCCCGCTGACGGATATCCATGCCAATGGTTTGGCCCGGCGGAGAAAACTTGATGGCGTTGGAAACCAGGTTGTCAAACGCGGTGGCCAGCATGTCGGTATCGGCGCAAACGGTCAGTGTCCGGCAGGTGTTTCGCTGCAGCTGCAGGCGCCGTGTTTCCATGTTGAGACGGTGGCGCTCAAGCACCCGGTCCATGACTTCATCGGGTGAAACGCCGCTTTTGATTGCCGGGGTGTGCCCGCTTTGCAAGCGGCTGAAGCGCAGCAGGTTTTCAATTTGCTGTTCAAGTCGCCTGACGTTGCTGCTGATGATGCCGGTGATTTCCAGCTGGCGTTCGCCAAGCGCCCCGAAACTTTCATCGGCCAGCAGGCTGGTGCCTTCCCTGATGGCGCTCAGCGGGGTTTTGAGCTCGTGTGATACCTGTGCCAGAAGCCGCTCGCGATCGCGCCCGCTGCGCACCAGCCGCCGCCTGACCCATTCCAGGCGAACAGACAGGGCGCGCAGGTCGCGCGGACTTTTGATCTGCTCGATGCGGGCGTGCTCGGGGCGGGCCAGGGCACGCATGCCTCTATCCAGCTGTCTTATCGAGCGGTTGATAAAGCCGGCCATCAGCAGCGCCAGCAGCACGGCAACGGGCACGGCCAGAACAAGAATCAGCAGCGCAGCCAGGCGGGCCGTGCGGCCCATGTTTTCAAGCTGTTCTAGCTCGCGCCCGGAAATGCTCTCGGTCAGCAGCAGCAGGCCTTCGCCAGACTTCACCAGCCGGCTGAAGGGCTCCGACAGTTCGGCCGGCCAGTCTTCTTCGGCACTGATTTCGATGGTCAGATCCCGCAGCCGGCGGCTTTGCCGACCCAGTGCGGCAAGCTCCGATTCCAGCTCGGCCGCGTCGGTCATGGCGGCGAATGCAGTCAGCTGCTGCGTCAGTTTTTGATGGCGGTCGTCAAGCCCGGCACGGGCATCGGCGTCGAGCAAAACCCGGTACTGGCGGGCCGCCCGGGCAAAGTCGGCAACGGCTTCATGAACCTGCCGCGCCGAGCGTGCAGCGCTGATGGAGCGCTGCAGCAGCTGCTCGCTGTCGTGGGTGACGCGCCCGATTTGAACGGCGCTGACAACCAGTCCGGCAAGCAGGGGAAGGGCCACCAGCAAAAAGCCGATCAGCTGCAGGCTGAGCAGCGACTGGGTGCGAGGTTTCTTCCGCAGCTGCCACTGCCGCACGGGTTTCAGGCTGGCGCGATTGCGGCGGGTCAACGGATTATGCGGCCGCCTGGCAGGCCGGGGGTGTAGTTTCTGTGCGCATGTTCAGCAGTACCTGCGGTTTCAGGTTCTTTGGCAGAAAACAGTTTGTGCGGGCGAGGTTGATGCTAACTTTATTCTTGCTCATGGGAAGAGTTTGCGCAAATTGCATAGCTTTGGCTTGCTTTAGCCATAAAAATGTCTCATGAGGAAATGCTGACAAAAGGTGCCATGACCACACTGTTTGCGTTGTTTCGGGCCGGGGCTGTTCGCGCTGCCCTGATATTGCCGGCTCTCGTGCTTTGTCTGACTGCCGAGGGTGGATTTGATTCAGTCACCGCCGGTCGCGTGGCTGGAACTGAAGGCATGATCTCTTACGAGGCGCGGGTAGAAACGATCGCCCTGAAGGATGAGAAAGACCGGCCACTGGCTGAATTTGTCGCTTTCAGCTACACGGCATCGGGCAGCGATGTGGCCGCCGAGCGTCCGGTTGTGTTTCTGTTCAATGGCGGTCCCATAGTGCCTTCCGTCTACTTGCACATGGGGCTGTTTGGCCCCTCGCGGGTCAAGCTTGAAGGCTCTCCCGGCAGCGGGTCCTCTCAGGGCTGGTCGCTGGAGAGCAACCCCGACACGCTGCTTGACGCTGCCGATCTTGTTTATATCGATCCGCCAACCACAGGATTCAGCCGGCTGGCTGACGGGAGGCGGCCAGAGGATTTTCTGGGCATTAAAGAGGATGCCCGCCTGGTGGCTGATTTCATTCTGAAATGGCTGGAGCGCCATGATCGCCGCAAATCGCCGGTGTATCTGTTTGGGGAAAGCTACGGAACGATTCGGGCGCCCCATGTCGGCCAAATGATTACCCGGGCAGATCCGCCAGCCCGGCTGGGTGGCATGATGCTGCTGGGCCAGGCGGTCAATATTGTTGAATATTCACAGCGCCCCGACAACATTCTGAGCTACGTGGTCTCGCTGCCGTCACTGGCCCTGATTGCCCGGCACCATGGCCTGTCGGAATTTTCCGGCCTAAAGCCCGATGAGCTTTACCGCAAGGCGGCCGAATTTGCCGAGCGCGAATATCTGCCGGCGCTGTACAGGGGCGGGCAGATTGCGCAAGACAGGCTGGAGCGCATGGCCAAAAAACTGGCGGCTTTCACCGGCATTCCGGCGTCCTGGTATGTCGAGCATCGCTTGCGCATTTCCAAGCAGGAATTCAGCCGCAGGCTCATCCAGGATCCGCCCGCCCTGCTTGGTCAGTATGACGGCCGGTACAGCGGGCCGCTGGATGATGACAACCCGGTTGATCCGGCCGCTTCAATTGCCGAAGCCTATCAGCAGGCTTTCGAAACCTACCGCAATGATGTTTTGGGCGTGGATGCCGGCGCCAACTATGTTTTGCGGGCCGGAATTTCACACCTGGATGACTGGGACTGGCTGGGCAGCAGTCCGTTTGGCCATTTCAACTATGCCCGGGTGATTGACGAGTTGTTTGAGGATATCGCGGAGTTCAGGCTTTATATCGGCTCCGGCTATTACGACCTGACGACAACCAGCGGCTCGGCCGATCACCTGGTCCGGCAGTCATCCTGGCCGGCCGACCGGGTCATGCTGAAGCATTACCCTTCGGGGCACATGGCCTACAGCGATGAAGAAAGCGCTCGGCGCATTGCCAGGGATGTCCGGGCGTTCATGGCGGGACAGCAGCGGTGAGCGGATACATTGCCCTGCAGCGGGACGAGGTTTCCAGGTGGCTGGAGTATCAGGACTGCACGGCGTCGGTCAGGGAGGCCATGAAGGCATTTTCAGCCGACGGAACCAGGCAGCCTCTGCGTCAGATTCATGAAGTCGGCCAGGGGAACTTTTTTGCGCTGATGCCCGGTGTTTTTGGTGCGCCGCTCGGTTTTGGCGCCAAGCTGGTCAGCGTCTGGCGCTGTCCCGACAGCGGGCGGTCTTTTCACAACGGCGTGGTGGTGTCCTTTGAGCCCGAAACCGGCGCCATCAGAATGGTGGCCGATGCGCATGAGATCACCAAGATCAGAACGGCCTGCGCGAGCGCTGTGGCCACAGAGTGCCTGTCCCGCAAGGATTCAAGGGTTCTGACGGTGATTGGTGCCGGCACGCAGGCAGATGCACATATCAGGGCCCTGTCGCTCGTTCGTGATTTTTCAGATATTCTGGTTGTTGGCCGCAATGCGGAAAGGGCCGCCCGGTTTGTTGATGACATAGGCATGGAGACAGGCCTTCCGGTCCGCCTTGCGCAGAACGCCCGACAGGCTGCGTCAAACGCGGATGTCATCTGCACGGTAACCACTTCAGACCAGCCGGTTCTGTTCGGCGACTGGGTTCGTCCCGGCACCCACGTCAATCTTGTCGGTTCAAGCCACGACGGCCCCGTTGAGGCGGACTCGCAGCTGGTTAAAAAAGGCCTGTTTGTGGTTGACAGCCGGCACTCAGCGCTGGCGGCGGCCGCTGAGCTGCGACGGGCCGTGAGCGCAGGGGTGGTTGACGAAGATCACATTCACGCCGAGATCGGAGAAGTTTTGCTGGCCCGTGCGCCGGGCCGGACTCGGGCGGACCAGGTCACAATATACAAGTCGCTGGGTCATATCTGTCAGGACCTGGCCGCGCTCGCCTGTCTGGAACAGCGTCTGGCACGCAACGGATTGGCGTCATGACAGAAGCGGTCAAGCTGCGCAGGGGTGTCGGCCTGGCGAGTGTGGTCATGCTGGGGGCCGGCACAGCCATAGGCGTGTCCATATTCTCGGTTTTGCAGCCGGCCGCAGAAGTTGCCGGCTCGGGGCTTCTTGTCGCCATTCCCCTGGCGGCCGTGCCCATGGTTTTCTTTGCCTGCACCTACGCCTGGATGGCATCCGCTGTACCTGTCACCGGCGCTTCCTACGAGTGGCCGCGCCGCTTCATACATCCCGCTGCGGGCTTTATTGTGGCCTGGCTTCGAATTCTGACCAACGTTGGCGCCATCACTGTATTGGGCACTGTGCTGGTCAACTATGTCGGCATGGCGGTTCCCCTGCCGGTCAAGCCGGTCATGGCCGTTTTGTTTACGGTCATTTTTGCGCTGAACTTTTTTGGCGTGGCGATTGCGGCGCGGCTTCAGACGGTGCTGATGATTTTGCTGGCTGCCATGATCGCCATTTTTTCCGGCGCCGGCATAACCAGCGGCCAGATGACGGCAATCGGCCCCATGCTGACGCATGGCTGGGCAGGCACGCTGGCGGCAGTGCCGCTGTTGATCACGCTGTTTCTCGGCATTGAAACCGCCGTTGAAATTGGCGATGAGGTGCGCGATGCGCGCCGCAACATTCCGCTGGGAATTGTTCTTGGCATAGCGCTGACCATGCTGATTTACATGACGGTGGCTGCCATTGCGCTGGCGCTCGTCGGGCCGGATACGCTGGCTGCCAGCGATGCGCCGCTTCTGGAGGCGGCCAGGGCCGCGATGGGCGGCTGGGCCACACCGGTCATTCTCGGCGCGGCGAGTGTCTCGATTCTGACCACCATCAACGCGCTGGTAATCATTTTTTCCCGCTCTCTTTATGCAATGGGCAAAAGCCGGGCCCTGCCGGCCGTGCTCGAACAGGTGCACACGCGCTTCAGAACCCCGCAGGTTGCACTGCTGGTGGCCTATGTGCTGGTCATGTCCGGTTTGCTGCTTCCCTCGAACATCACTTTTCTGCTGCTTGCAGTGAATATTCCTACCATGCTCAAGTATCTTTTTTCGTCGATATCCGCCATTTTTGTTGTGCGGAATTACCCCGGCATTTCTGCCAGGGCCGCATTGTCCATACCGGTAAAACTGGTGCTGGCTGTGGCGTGGACCAGCGTGGTCATGGCGGCCGGGGTGCTGGTTCTGGGTTTGCAGGCAGCCTGGCAGCCTTATGTTTTGGTGCTGGGGTGGGCACTTGCGGGCGCGCTGGTCTGGGTTGCCTATTCCAGCCACCACGCACTGGAGTTCAACCCATGATTCAGGACGAGGCATCTGAAGGCCGTCGTTGCGGCTCCTCGCAAACCTATGTCGAGTGGCTGCGCAGAACCATGAGGCGCGCCAGCCCGGACCATGTCCAGCTGGTTGGCAGTTCTTTTTCCGAACCTGTGGAGCTGCTGGAGCAGACGCTGCGCCAGGGGCTTGAGGACGGGATGCTGCGCACCTATGAAAGCGTTTTCCTCGACGGCAATCGTACGCTCAACGGTCTGTTGGCCGATTATTACGAGGTCGGCCGGGACCGCGTTTTGTCGACCACGGGGGCCAGTCGGGCCCTGTCGCTGGTTTACGGGGCATTTGCCCAGCCCGGCGAGCGGGTGCTGATTGAGCGTCCCTGCCATGATTTGTTCGAGGTTCTGGCGCGCGATCGCGGGCTGGTCGTCGACAATTTTCTTCGCCGCCCGGACGAGGGCTTCGAGATTGATCCTGAAGAGCTGGAGCGGAATATCACGCCTCAAACCCGGCTGGTTGTGCTCAGCAATTTGCACAATCCTTCAGGAAAGCTGCTTGATCGCAAAGCGCTGGCGCTGATCGCGGAAGTTGCTGACAGACACAGCCTTCTGGTTGTGGTCGATGAAGTTTATCTTGGCTATGCGCGCGATGTGGAAAAAAGCCTGTGGGCGGCGGGCATTGCCGACAACTTGATTACAGTCAACAGCCTGACCAAGACCCATGCCCTGAGTTCGCTGCGCTGCGGCTGGATTATTGCCGCTCCCGAGGTGATGGCGCCGCTTCGTAAATACAGCGCGCTGCATGAATTCGGGGTGTCAAAGCTTGCGCATGCGGTTGTGGCGCTGGTGCTCATGGAAAATGAGCGCTATGCGCGTCATCGCCAGCGGGCCGTTGCCCGCGTCAAGCCCCTGTTTGACCATTACATGGGTCGGCTGGCCGATCGGGGTCTGATTCTCCCGTTCCTGCCCGGGCACGGGTGCATTTACTTTCCGGTATTTACCGGCATTGACAACAGCATGGAGTTTTCCCGCTGGCTTGAGCACCACAAAAAAGTGGTGGTTTCACCCGGAGAGTGCTTTGGGTACGCCGGCGCTGTCCGGGTCGGGATGCCCGAGCGAATCGGGCAGCTGGAACAGGCCTTGGAAGCGTTTTGCAGTGGGGTTGAAGAATACTCGGCGGGCTGATTTCCCGGCCGGGTCTTTTTTTTCATATTAGCGCGACGCAAGGAAATTACTTTCTTTTTATGGGCTATTTGGCGGGCTGTTGAATAAAGACTTCCGTTAATTTTGGTTAAAGTTTACGCATCTTCAAAGGCTGGAAGAAAGTCAAGGGTCCGAAGCAATGAATGAATTTTTCAAAAAAGAATCAACAGGAATGGCCGTGGCATTTTCAGTGCTTTTGCTGCTGACTGTTTCGGTTCAGCCGCTGTATGCCCAGGACGTTGCGCATGACGAACGTGACCAGGCCCATGAGACGGAAAACCGTACTGAAGAGGATGAAGACCAGGCAGATGGTGATGTGCGGGAAGCAAGCGAGCGTCTCGTTGTTACCGGCTCGCGCATTCGTCGCATTGATCTGGAAACATCCACGCCGGTTTCGACC
>DATGTG010000030.1:0-3766 GCA_035301965.1 Wenzhouxiangella sp.
GTCACAGGTCAGCGGCATAGGCGAGCACCGCCTGAAAACCTACGGCGCGGCCATTCTTGAAATACTGGCTGAAAACCGGCGCAGGGAGGCCTGACCGCTCAGCCGGCCGCCAGTCGGAAAAAGACCACCAGAGGCGCAAACAGCACCAAGAGAATGAAGATGCTGGCGGCAACCGCCAGCAGCACCGTCAGCGGGCGGCGCACGATGTTGGACCACAGCGTATCGGCCTGCCCGCTTTCACGCGCCTGGCGCCACGCTTCGCGCGCTTTTTCCTGACGCTCGTGCTGGTAGTCGTCCATCAGCTCGCAAGCGCGCGGGTAATCTTCCCTGTGCTTGAGCCATATGCCGCCGGCGCTGATCCTGAACGGCCCCGGCGGCGTGATGTAGCAGGCAATGCCGTGGCGGCGCATCAGGGCATGCACCTCCTCGGCCTCGTCATCGGGCACGTGACGCAGATTGAGCAGCAGGCGAGACATGATTCAGTTCAACGAAGCCGGCGCGAGCGACTGAATCAGTCGCCCTTTTCCTGCTGCAAAATGGTTTTGCCGGAACCGAACGTGACCGGCGACTGGGCGCCCAGCCAGGCCAGCACTGCATAGGCGGCCGCATTCTGGGCCAGGGATTCGGCATCCACCTTGTCGAGTGTGTCGTTTTCGGTGTGGTGGTAATCAAAATAGCGCGTGCCGTCCTGGTGCAGATCCACCGCGGCCACGCCCAGCGGCAGCGCCGGGCTGAAGTCGGGCCCGCCGCTGGCACGACGCGCGCCCAGCTCAATGCCCAAAGGTGCAAGCTCTTTCTGTATGGCCTGTATCACCGGCCAGGCCTCATCGCTGACGCGCGCGCTAATGGCGTATATCTTGCCGTCGCCAAAGTCGGATTCAGCCACCAGCTGGTAATTTTCAATGTCATCCGCATGCGCTTCGGCCCAGGCGTGACCGCCCCACAGCCCGGTCTCTTCGGCCGCAAACAAGATGACATGAATGGAACGCTCGGGTCGCTGCTCCAGGCCGGCAATCAAACTTGCCGCCTCGGTCACTATGGCCACCCCGGCGCCATCGTCAAGCGCGCCCGTGCCCACATCCCACGAGTCGAGATGAGCACCCAGGGCGACAATTTCATCCGGTTTGCCGTCGCCGGTGATTTCGCCAATGACGTTGTACGAGGTATGGGCGTCGACGGTTTCAGCATCCACTTCCACCTGCATTTTGACCGTCTCGTCGCCGGCCATCAAACGCTCCAGCAGATCGGCGTCGGGGTTGGATATGGCCAGCGCCGGAACCATGTCCACGTCCTTTTCATGGCGCTGCATGCCGGCGTGGGCGAAACGATTGTCGGAGGTGCCAATGGAGCGGATAACCAGCGCGGCCGCGCCTTTTGCGGCCGCAATGCGCGCACCGCCCGAGCGCACGCCCACCGCCTGGCCGTACCCCGCACCGCTGCGGGTGCGCTCCATGCGATTGCGCACAAATATGATCCTGCCGGCCACCTCGTCTTCAGAGACGTTTTCCAGCGCCTCCAAGTCATCAAGCATGACCACTTCAGACTCAATGCCGCCTTCGGGCGTTGACGGTGAAAAGCCCAGGGCCAGCGCCGTCAGCGGCTGGCTGGCCGGCGACACAACCTTCGCGCTCTGGCCATAGCGCCGCCATACAGGAAAAGTGGCCGGCTCGGTCCAGACCCGGTCGAAGCCCTGGTCGCGGAGCATTTTCTGCGCCCATTTCACGGCACGCTTTTCGCCATCACTGCCGGCCATGCGCGGCCCGATCAGCGTGGTCAGATCGGCAACGATCTCAAACCCGCCGTCGCCGGCCAGGGCAGCCGCCCTGAGCTCGCGCGCCGTTTCCAGGTCGGATTCGCTGAACGTTTCTGCGGCCAGGGGTGCACAGGCCAGCAGCGCGGCCGCCGCAAGCAGTTTTAAATTCATGCTGTTTTCTCCTGAAAAAATAACAACCCGACGGCGCGTTGCACAACGAATGCCGCCGCCGGGCAGAGTAACCTGTCAGTATGAGCCCTGCGAAGGCAAATAGGGCTCCAGATGGTCAAGGGCGCGGCGGTATACGCGCCGCTTGAAAGAGATGACATGATCTACCGGGTACCAAAAATCCACCCAGCGATAGGCATCAAACTCGGGCCGGTCGTCAAAGGCCAAGTCAAAGGCCTGATCATCGGCCAGAAACTGCAGCAGAAACCAGACCTGTTTCTGCCCGATGCAAACTGGCCTTTGGTGGCGCCGCTGAAAACGCCTGGGCAGACGATAGCGCAGCCAGCCGGGCGTTTGGCCAAGAACCCTGACATGCCCGGGCACCAGTCCGGTTTCTTCGGTCAGCTCGCGATACATGGCCTCAACCGGCGTTTCGTCCGTGTTCATGCCGCCCTGGGGAAACTGCCAGCCGCCACGTCCGGCCCGACGCGCCCAGAACACGCGGCCATCGCTGCGGGCCAGCACAATCCCGACGTTGGGCCTGAATCCATCCGGATCAATCATGATGCTCAATGCTGTGGCCGGCTATCATACCGGCCAGCAAATCCTGTCTACTGGCCACGATGTTAAACAATTCATGACCCAGACTCCAGCCAAAAGCCGCGCGCTGGTGTGGGCGGCGCTGATTGCCCTGCCGCCGGTCGCCCTGCTGCTGGCCGTCAGCTGGGGCAGCAGTGGCTGGACCTGGCCCTTTGGCGCCGGTGCGGGCATGACCCGAATCATTGTCGAGCTGCGCCTGCCGCGCGCCATTGCCGCCCTGGTCACCGGTATTTTGCTGGCCCAGGCGGGTTGTCTCATGCAGGTTCTTTTGCGCAATCCGCTGGCCGATCCCTATATTCTGGGGCTGTCGGGCGGCGCATCGGCCTTTGCGCTAATTGGCATGAGTCTGGGTCTGACGTTTCTGCCGGTGCCCGTGCTCGCCTTTGCCGGCAGCCTGCTGACCATGCTGATTGTTTTTGTGCTGGCTCGCGGCCGTGGCGCCTGGAGCACCACACGCGTGCTGCTCACCGGCGTGGTGGTTGCCTCCGGCTGGGGCGCCATCATTTCCCTGATTCTGGCCACCGGCCCCGATGCCAGCCTGCGCTCCATGCTGTACTGGCTGATGGGTGATTTGAGCAACGCCGGTCTGTCGGCCTGGTGGCTGCCGGCTCTGGCCGGCGGCAGTGCCGTTCTCTGGCTGCGCAGCCGCACGCTCAATGTGTTGACCGCCGGCGAGAAGCAGGCGGCGCTGCTGGGTGAATCCTCGCGCTCCCGCCTTTGGGAAATCTACGTTGTCGCTTCCCTGCTCACCGCGCTGGCGGTTTCACTGGCCGGCGCCATCGGTTTTGTCGGCCTGATCGTGCCGCATCTGATGCGACTTGTGGTCGGCGCCGACCATCGCGTTCTGCTGCCGGCCGCCTCCCTGTTCGGCGGCGGGTTTCTGGTGCTGGCCGACACCGCCGCGCGCTCGCTGCTCAGCCCGCGCCAGCTGCCCGTGGGCGTGCTGACCGCCCTGATCGGCGTGCCGCTGTTTTTGCTGCTGCTGTATCGCGCCGCCCGGATTCGCTGACCATGCCCGCCCCGCGTCCGCCCGCCCTCATTGCTGAAGATCTGCGCGTTCGCATCGGCCATGTAGAGGTCGTCAACAATCTCAATCTGGTCATTCGCCCGGGCCAGCTGTTTGGCGTGCTGGGCCCCAACGGCGTGGGCAAGACAACGCTGCTGGAAACCCTGGCCGGCCTGCGCCTGCCGCAGCGCGGCGGCATAACCCTGGGCGGTGATCGCATGGACTCTCTGGACAGGCGG
>DATGTG010000031.1:0-5788 GCA_035301965.1 Wenzhouxiangella sp.
CCAATGACGCCGACGGACATGAAGGGTCTGTTTTGCGTGAATGGACACGCTGTGGCTGCCTACACTGTGCCTACACGGGGATTTTGCGCACCGTCATGAAAAACACCACACCCTTGTAAGTTGTTGTTTTAATTGGTGCCCGGGGCCGGGATCGAACCGGCACGATGTTTCCATCAAGGGATTTTAAGTCCCTGGCGTCTACCAATTCCGCCACCCGGGCTTTAAAGAAAAATTAACAAGCCGGATTCCACTTGCCGTTATTATTGGCGCCGACTATTTTATGCCATCCGGCTGAAAACGACAGGACTTGATCATCAGCAATCTTTTCGCAATGACCACCATTGCCGGCATTCTTGTCATTTTGCTGGCGCTGGGTGTTATGGAAACCGTGATGCACCGGCGCATTCTGCGGCGGCTGCCTGTTCGCGTGCACGTTAATGGTACACGCGGCAAGACCAGCGTGGTGCGGCTGATTGCGGCCGGCCTGCGCGGCGGCGGCAAGCGGGTGTGTTCCAAAACCACCGGCTCGTTTGCGGCGGTGACCGGGCCGGACGGCAAGGACTATCCGCTGTATCGCCCCAACCAGCCCAACATTATTGAACAGATGCGCGTGATGCGGCGGCTGGCGGGGTTTGAGCCGGAAATTATCGTGATGGAGTGCATGGCGCTGCAGCCGCATTTTCAGTCGCTGACAGAGCGCCAGATGGTGCGTTCCACCCACGGGGTGATTACCAACGCGCGCGCCGATCATCTGGATGTGATGGGCCCCGGCCCGGCGGATGTGGCGCTGGCGCTGGCCGGCACGGTACCCTATGGCGCGCGCCTGTTTACGGCCGAGCACGAATACCTGGACACTTTTCGCATGGCGGCCAAAGACCGCAAGACCGAGGTGTTTGCCACCACCGAAGACGACGTGGCGCAGGTGACGAATGATGAGCTGGCCAGGTTCAAGTATGCCGAGCACGCTGAAAACGTGGCGCTGGCGCTGAATGTGTGCAAGGCGCTGGGCGTGGAGCGGGCGGCAGCGCTGGCCGGCATGCAGCAGCTGGAGCCGGAGGTGGGCGCCACGCAGGTGCAGACCATCGACTTTTTTGGCCGCAATATCATTTTTGTCAACGCCTTTGCGGCCAATGACCCGGATTCCACCGAGATTATCTGGGAGCGCGTTATTGAGCACTACGGGCAGGACCGCTACAAGCTGGCAGTGGTCAACTGCCGCTTTGACCGCCCGCACCGCTCGCAGCAGCTGGCCGAGGTGGCCGGGCGCTGGACGCCGGCCGATCACTATGTGCTGACCGGCTCGGGCACGCTGCTGTTTGCGCGCGCGGCGGTGCGGGCCGGCATTGCCGCCAACCGCATGACCATTGCCGAGGGGCTGGACCAGCACGAGCTGTTTGAAACCGTGCTCGAGCACACCGAAGGCACCGCGCTGATTGTGGGCATGTGCAATGTTCACGGCGGGGGCGCCGAACTGGCGCGACAATTCAACAATCGGGCAACCCGGAGTCAGCCCCTATGATTCTTCTCAATTTGCTGGCCGTTTCCATAGGAATCGGTCTTTTGGTGACGCTTTTGCTGGTCGAGGTTTTCGGGCTGGCGGCCGGCGGCCTGGTGGTGCCGGGCTATTTTGCGCTCAAGCTGCTGCAGCCCTGGAACATGGCCATTACCCTGCTGGCCTCGTACCTGACGTTCATTACCGTGCGCGCGCTGGCCAGCTTCATGGTGGTGTACGGGCGCCGGCGCACGGCGCTGATGATTCTGTTCGGCTACCTGTTCGGCTCGCTCATTGACCTGTCCATTGGCGGGGTGATGAGTTTTCCGGTGGCCAGCGAACTGGGCGACGGCTCAACGCAGTTCCGCTACTTTGAGCTGGGGGTGATCGGCTACATCATTCCTGGCCTTATTGCCATCTGGTTTGAGCGCCAGGGCGTGGTGAAGACGCTGGTGGGGCTGATCGTTTCGGCCGTGCTGGTGCGCCTGATTCTGATTATTGCCGTGCCGGACATGCTGATGGCCTACGAGGCCCAGGAGGCGCTCAACCGCGCCGACTTTACCGAAGCCCTGCAGGAGCTGCTGCGATGATCAAACTGAGACGTCCGCAAAAACTGTACTGGCGACCGGCCGAAATTCCGCTGGGCGCCATGCTGGTTCTGGCCGCAGCGGCGCTGGCGGCACTGATTGTGGTGGAAACATTCACCCACGAGCACTCGTCGGATTATTACAGCCAGATGCTCAGCGCCTCGCGCCACGTGCAGCAAAGCATTGAGTCGCTGCGCCCGATACGCGGCCGCATCGAGCCCATCGACCCCGAGGTGGACCCGCTGCGCTCGGGCCTGATTGGTTTGCCCACCTCGTCCATTACCAGCAACAGCGGCAGCCTGGACGCCAAGCAGGCCACCATCAACCCCAACTGGGCGGCGGTGGTCATTCGGCTGCTGGCCGAGGCCGACGTCAAGCCCGGCGACCAGGTGGCGGTGGCGGTTTCCGGCTCTTTCCCGGCGCTCAACCTGGCGGTGTACACCGCTTTGGAGGCCATGGACATCACGCCGCTCATCATCGTGTCGGGTTCGGGCTCGCAGTGGGGCGCCAACGTGCCCGGCTTTGCGTGGCTGGACATTGCCGGGCAGCTGCGCGAAACGGGCCTGATCAAAACCCGCGAGATTGCCGCCACGCTGGGTGGCATTGAAGATCGCGGCATAGGCATGGACGAGCGCGGCCTTGAAATCATCCGCCAGGCGGCGCGCAAGGCCGACGTGGAGCTGTTCGAGCCGGACAACTACGAAGCGGCCGTAGTCGAACGCATTCAGCGCTACACCGATGCGGCCGGCGGCCGGCCGATTGCCGCTTTTATCAACGTGGGCGGCGGCACCGCCACCACCGGGCCGTCGGGCACCAGCCATTACTTTGGCAGCGGGCTTTTGCACAGCGCACCCAGCGGCGCCTTCAAGGTGCCCAGCGTGATGGGCCACTACCTGCGCGAGGGCGTGCCGGTCATCAACTTTTCGGGGCTGCGCAACCTGACCACCCAGTTTGACATGCCCTACCCGCCGGTTCAGGCGGTGAGCGTGGGCAGCGGCGGCGCCTACCGGGCCGAGTCGTACCGGCGCTGGCTGGCGGGCAGCATGATTCTTGCCCTGCTGGGGCTGACGGCGCTGATCATGCGCTCGGCCAATATCGCCCTGGCCGCCGGTTCGGGCAGAAAAGGCCGCGACACGCTTCGCCCCAGGGTGTAGCAGGCGGCGAGGAAAGCACTGAAAAGAAAAAAGCCGGCGCGATGCCGGCTTTTTGCTGCTTGTATCTGGAGGCCAGGCCCGGAATCGAACCGAGGTAAACGGCTTTGCAGGCCGCTGCATAACCACTCTGCCACCTGGCCACGGGGCTGCAGATTGTACACCGGACGCGGCCGGCAGTACAAAAAAGGCCCGGTGAAGCCGGGCCTTTTGGTCAATCTGGAGCGGGAAACCGGACTCGAACCGGCGACCCCAACCTTGGCAATGTTGTGCTCTACCAACTGAGCTATTCCCGCAGAAGCTGCGTATTCTAGCCCGCCAAAATATTCTGTCAAGCCCCACGCAGACAGAGCGTGTTTTGGCCGTGTTTTTGGCACTGGGCCGGATGTTCATGTGCGCCGCCGGTGCCTGCTGGCTCCGGCGACAGGCTGTGTATTATAGCGCATTGGCGGCTGTTGTTCAGGGCTGTGGTTGACGGCCACAGCTGTACAGCTTGCATGACAGCGACGGCAAAGCCGTACAATCCTTGTTTGACCTTGTGTGAACATTTGTTACCGACTGCTGCAGGGCGGGCTTTATTGATGAACAAGATTCTGATTGGCAAAAACGATTCGGCCACGGTGGAACTGGACAGCCGCTACGGCAACCGCCACGGCATGATTGCCGGCGCCACCGGCACCGGCAAGTCGGTAAGCCTGATGGTGATGGCCGAAGGGTTTTCGCGCATGGGCGTGCCTTCGGTGGTGGCCGACGTAAAGGGCGACATTGCCGGCATGTCGCAGGCGGCGGATCCGCCCGGCGAGAAACTGCAAAAACGTTTTGACACGCTGGGGCTGACCGACTGGAAGCCGCAGGCCAATCCGGTCATTTTCTGGGATTTGTACGCCGAGCTGGGCCACCCGCTGCGCACTTCGCTGGCGGCCATGGGCCCTTCCCTGCTGGCGCGGGTGATGGAGCTTAACGACACCCAGCAGGGCGTGCTGGAGATTGTTTTCAAGGTGGCCGGCGACAACAGCTGGCCCATGATTACCCTGGCCGACCTGCACGCCATGCTCAACTACGCCGCCGATCAGCGCAAGGAAATTTCCAGCCAGTACGGGCTGATAAGCACGGCCAGCATTGGCGCCATACAGCGCGCCCTGCTGCGGCTGCGCGAGGAAGACGGCGACAAGTTTTTCGGCGAGCCGGCGCTGGAGCTGCAAGACCTGATGCGACAGGACATGGCCGGCAACGGCATTGTCAACATTCTGGCGGCCGACAAGCTGATTCTGAAACCCCGGCTGTACGCCACGTTTTTGCTGTGGCTGCTTTCCGAACTGTTTGAAAAGCTGCCCGAGGTGGGCGACCTGGACAAGCCCAAGCTGGTGTTCTTTTTTGACGAGGCGCACCTGTTGTTCGACAACTGCCCGCCGGCGCTGGAGCGGCGCGTAACCCAGGTGGTGCGGCTAATTCGCTCCAAGGGCGTGGGCGTGTATTTCTGCTCGCAAAACCCCGATGATGTGCCGGGCACGATTCTGGGCCAGCTGGGCAACCGGGTGCAGCATGCGCTGCGCTCGTTTACGCCGCGCGACCAGAAGGCGGTGCGGGCGGCGGCACAAACCTTTGTGCCCAACCCCGGCCTGAACGTTACCGAGGTGATCGGCCAGCTGGGCGTGGGCGAGGCGCTGTCTTCAACGCTGGTGGAAGGCGGCATTCCGTCGCCGGTGGAGCGGGTGCTGATGACCACCCCGACCTGCCGGCTGGGAACGATCAGCGCAGAGGAACGGCAGCTGATCATGTCCAGATCGCCTGTGGGCAGCCGCTACGACAACCCGGTTGAGCACGAGACTGCGGCCGCCATTCTGGCCAGGCTGGAAGAGCAGAATGCCGCTGAGCAGGCGCAGCAGGCGGCGCAGGGCAAAAAGCCCGCGACAGGCGGCGACCCCGGCTGGGGCAGCACCATCAAGGGTGCCGTAAAAGGCACCGGCCGCAGGCAGGGCGCGCTGGAGACCATGATCAAGTCGGTCAGCAGCAGCATTGGCCGGCAAATTGCCCGCACCATCATGCGCGGCTTTACCCGCCGGTAAGGCGCCGCTCCTTTAAATTCCGAAACCTTTAAAAAGCCAGCCTGAAGGTGGCCACGGCGTTGCGGCCCATGGCCGGCAGTTCGTCCACCGAGGCCCGGTAGCTGCGGTTGAACAGGTTGTTGAGGTGCAGCCCGAAGCGATATTGCCCGTCCTGGCCCAAAGCCATGCCACCGGCCAGGTTGACGGTGGCCCAGCCGGGCAGACGGCGCGTTTCCTCAACCAGCAGGTGCTGGTCTTCGGTGACCGCACTTTCGGAGGAATGGGTTGACGCGCGCACGAAAAGATCGCCCCAGACTTCTTTTCCGGACAGCGTTTTTTCATAGCGCAGCCCCGCCCTGCCCGTCAGCGCCGGCAGGCGGCTGTCGTAGCCCGGCAGGTCATCTTCCTGGTCGGGGTGGGGAGCAAATTCCAGCTTGCGCCTGGCCCAGGCGCCGTTGATGTACGCGGTGTACGGGCTGTCGGCAAACGCGTATTCGGTCATGAATTCCAGCC
>DATGTG010000032.1:0-33477 GCA_035301965.1 Wenzhouxiangella sp.
CACCGCGCGCGCGCAGCGCTGCCGGATGCTTGCGGCAATATCGGTTTCCAGCTGCCAGTAGCGATGCAGATAGAGCGAGTCTCTGTCCATGACCAGCGGCCTGCTGCCATCTGCGGCCAGCAGCGGGTTGTTTTCCAGCAGCTCTGCCGAGCCGGTTTGGGGCAGACCATGTCTGGTGGCATGCTCCTCCAGCAGCTTTATGGGCAGGCACAGATGGCCGTCGCCCAGCTGGCGGCTGACCAATGCCGCCAGCTGGCACTGCGCCGTTGAGGCGTCGGGAAACTGGCGCCCGAGAAATTCGGCCAGCGCCGAGTCTATGGGTCGCAGCGCGTCGTCTGTTTGCAGGTTTTCCGGCGTCATCCGAACTGAACCTCCATCTCTTCAAGCAGATCGGTGCGCGGCTCAATGAAGAACAGGCCGCGCGTGTCGGGATTGTCCAGGCCACGCAGGAAAAAGAAGGCGCAGCCGCCCAGGTGCTGTTCCGGGTCGTAGCCGGGCAGCCGCTGGTTCAGCAGGCGGTGCAGGGCCTGCTGGTAGATCAGCCCCTGCAGGTCGTAGCGGCTGGCAATCACGGCACGGCGCAGCTGTTCGTGGCCGTAGGCAGCGTCACTCCAGCCCAGGTGGTTGGACTTGTAGTCGAGGACGTAGTATCTGCCGTCATGCTCGAACAGCAGGTCGATAAACCCCTTGATCATGCCGTTGAGGGTCTGAACCGGCAGGCTGCGCGCGCCGGGGCCGGGCAGGAACTGCGCCGTGAGTTCATTGAGGCGGCCGATATTGACGTGGTCGGTGCGCATCCAGAACTCTGTCTCCGACAGGTTGGAGGCCGTGGCGGCCAGTGATGTTTGGCCCGCGCCAAAGCGCAGATCGGCGGTCAGCGCCTGCGCCAGCCACGCGCTGATGAAACCCTGGCGCTCGCGCCACGGGTCGGCGTGGCAGCGCAGCCCAACCAGCGTCTTCAGGCTCCGGCCGTCATTTTCCAGGACGCGGGCAAAGCCCTGCTCCCAGCTGTCTTCAAACAGGCCGTGCAGAAGATTGCCCACGTGCGGGCCGCGGGGGAAGGTGTGAAATGACAGCGGTGCGTCCTCGGGAAGCGGCGTATCCGTATCCGCGTCCGATTCAATCTCGTCATGGCGCTCGTCCATCACGGTATGCAGTTGTTCTCCGCGGCGGCTGACCATGCCGGAATAGCTGGTTACCCGCCAGAAGCGCGGCGGGCGCAGCGGACGCACAAGCTCGTCTTCAGCGGCCAGCGGCGGCAGCGAATCATGCGCCTGGGGAAAGCCTTCGATGTCCGGAAGCCGGTCATCGAGAACGCTGATTTTTCCGCCGGATTCCTTTTCAAGGCCGGCCAGGCGTTCCGCAATTTTTTCCCTGTTGTTGGCCGCCCCCCCGTCGGTGCCCATCAGCAGCCGTCCGAACGATCCGGTTTCCAGCTGGCGCGCCTTGGTGTTGGAGTTGGGCATCAGGCCAATCCAGCAGCTGTGGCGGGCGCGGGTGATGCCGACGTAGAGCAGGCGCATTTCCTCGTCGATGTCTTCTTCCCAGCTGTCGCCTCCGGCCAGCCCGGCAAAGGGCAGCATCGCCACCGGAAACTCCAGGCCCTTGGCCTTGTGCAGGGTCATGATCTGCACGCGGTTGTTTTGGTTGTCCAGCCGCACAAGCTGCTCATCCTCGTCGCCGTCGTCGCCGCCGCGGGCCACGGCGCGCCGGTAAAAAGCCAGCTGGGCGCTGATGCTTTCGCGGGTGCGGGCCGCCTGCTGCAGCAGCTCGGCCAGATGCAGGAGATTGGTCAGCGCGCGCTCGCTGCCGTTGCGGCGCGGCAGCTCCAGGTCATGAACAAGCCGGTGCAGCATGGGCAGGGGGCCGTGGTCTATCCACTGCTGCCTGAAGCGCCGGAAGCGGCGCAGCATTGCCTGCAGCTCTTTTTCATTGTTCTGCAGCGCGTGATGCTCCTGCCACGACCAGCCCGGCAGCCGGGTGGCCAGGGCCGTGCGAATCAGGCCGGGTTCGCCCGGCCGGGCAATGGCGTTGAGCAGGGCCAGCAGGTCGGCGGCTTCAGGGGTGTCGTAGACGCTGTTTTTGTCGGACAGATACACCGAGTCAATTTGCAGCCTGGCCAGCGCTTTGCGAAGTTCGTTGGCCTCGACATAACTGCGCACCAGCAGGGTGATGTCCTGCGGCTGCAGCGGCTGCGGCTCATGGTCGCTGCCGGGGCGGCTGATATACAGCCGGCCCCTGGCCGACTGCCCAAGCAGCTGAGCGACGCGCCGGGCAAAATGATCGGCCAGCAGGGGACGGGCTTCGGTGGCGCCCGGGACAGAATCGGTGTCGAGATGGCAGATATGGAGCGCGGCACCGGCCGGCTCACCGTTTACGTGCAGCGCCTCGCGGCTGCTTTCGTCAATTTGCGGGCTGCTGACGGCGTGGAAACGGATGGCGTCGCTGTTGAAAATGCCCGCCGGGCGGCCGCCGTTTTCCGGCTCCAGCGGCGAGCTTTCAAACAGGTGGTTGCAGGCGGCAATCATGCCCGTGCTGGAGCGGTAGTTGATGGCAAGGGTGTAGCGGCGTTCGGCGGGCGTGTCTTGCTTGGCATTGATATAGGCCTGGATATCGGCGCCCTGAAACCCGTAGATTGACTGCTTGGGGTCGCCAATCATCAGCCAGGCGTGGCTTTTGTCGTCAGCATCGGCGTACATGCGGCTGAAAATTCCGTACTGCAGCCGGTTGGTGTCCTGAAACTCGTCGATCAGCGTGCACGGCCAGGTGGTGCGCAGCTGCCGGGCCAGCTCGGCGGCCTGCGGTGAAATATCCGCATCCAGCGCCCGGGTCAGCGATGAGATCATGCTGTCGTAATTCAGGGTTGAGTTCAGGCTGAGCTGGCGCGCCTCCTCGGCCGCAGTCCATTCGGCGGCATGGGCCAGAAAGTCGTCGAGCGGGAATTCGGCCTGTTCCCTGAGCCGCAGATAATCCTGCAGCGCCTGCAGGGCGGCGGCGAGGTTGTCGGGCAGGGGCTGCTCCTGGTCTTTGCGCCATTTCAGTCCGTCCGGCGTAAAAAACTCGAGATCCGCTTCCCTGCAGGGTTCGCCGGCGATAAATGTGTCCAGCGCGGCGCGCCGGCCGCGAGTGTAGCGGCCCTTGTTCAGCTTTTCGCCTTCCAGCATGGCGTCCAGCCAGTCATTCAGCCACGGCTGCTGTTCGTCCAACAGGCGCGCCGCCGTCCGGCGGGCCTGCAGCAGCTGTTCAAAAGACGCTTCGGCGCGCGCAACGGATTCGGGCAGGGGTGCCTGCGCGGGCGGGTCGGCAGGCGCGCCCGGCTGGCTGTCTGAATAGCCGCCAATGGCCTGTGCCAGCCGGGCGGGCGTGCGCATGCCCGCCTCGTCCAGCGCTTCGGTCAGAGCTTTGGAGGCGGGCTGCACAAAGCGTCGCCAGTAGTCCTTCAGGGCCTGATCGCGCAGGGTGTTCTGATTCACTTCCACATCCAGCTCGAAGTTCTGGCCGGCGGCAAAGGCAAAGCGCTTGAGCGCGCGCTGGCAAAACCCGTGAATGGTGTAGATGCTGGCCTGGTCCATCTGGCGGCTGGCGGCCAGGCAGCGGCGGGCGGCTTCCTGCTGGTTGGCGGTGCGGTCAAGCAGCTCGTGCATGAAATCATCGTCTGCAGCCGGCCGCTTCTTGCCGGCAAACAGCGCGGCGGCTTCGGCCAGGCGCTGCCGTATGCGCTCGCGCAGCTCCTGGGTGGCGGCCCGGGTAAAGGTCAGCACCAGAATGCGCTCGGGCGTCAGTCCGTCGGCAAAGGCGGTGTTGTCGCCGCCCACCACCAGGCGCACGTACAGGGCCGCCAGGCTGTAGGTCTTGCCGGTGCCGGCGCTGGCCTCAATCAGCGCCCGGCCGCACAGCGGCAGGTTCAGCAGGTCAAGCGGTTTCATGTTGTCGGTCATTTGTTCCCCCTGTCGCCGGCCAGGGCCGCATCCAGCATGGGCGCATACAGCCTGTTTGCCCAGTGGCGAAACAGGCCGCCATCGCGGCCCCAGAAATCATCAAACCCGGTAAATGCCGCGGCAATCTCGGGCCTTTTGTCTTCTCCGTCCTGATAGTTGCTGACAAATACTTTATAAACCGCCTTGCGCTCTTGAAAGTCGGCATCGGCCGGCCGGCCGTCCTTGCTTTTTTTCCACTGGTTGAGCTTTTTCATGTAAGCCCCGCCGGTTTTGGCGGTCAGCGGCAGCGGCGACTGCCTGGCAGCCAGATAGGCTTCAAAAAGCCGGTTGAGCGACTCTGCGGCCGTGACCGGATCCACGGCTTCAAAATGAACGCTGCCGCTCAGGCCAGTCAGCGTGGTGGCAAGCGGTCTGTTGCTGGCGCAGGCGGCCAGGTGGCTGACCCATGATTCGGCCAGCTGATCCGGGCGAAAGTTCGGGGCGCTGCCAATGTTGCTGGCCGTGGTCAGGATCTGGACAATGCCGCCGTCCGGTTTTTCCATCAGATGAACCAGATTTCCCTGCAAGCGGCTGCGAATATCGCCTGCGCGGATTTCAACCTCAACGGTCTGCGGGGCCAGAGGTTTGGCGCCGGCCCTCACCAATTCGGTCCGCTCGTGAATTCGCGCCGCCTCGCCGGCCGTTTTGAGCAGCGCTTGTTCGCCAAAATGCCCGGCGGGAAGCGCGCCGGCCCGGATTGATGCCCGGGGCTGGACTGGAAGATTGTCTTCATGGCTTTTCAGCAGCGTGTTGCGCACCGACCACAGATCCAGGTTGCTGACCTCAAAGGCCTCTTCATCGGCGTCCTCATCCTCCACCCGGGGCAGATACACGTTCAGGCTGTCGCGAAAAAACACCCGCGCGGGTGTTTTGATCAGCTGAACCAGCTGGTCGATGCCGACGGATTCCAGATCGGCAGGCAGGGGCAGCGGCTCCGCAACATCCTTGTGCTGCGGCCTTGCGGCATGCATGGCCCGCCATTCAAGCGCATGGGTGCGCGGCGGCTCAGGCTCTCCCGCATGGCCGGCCTGTTCAAAATAGGCCCGGCTGAACGGCGCCAGCGGCCATTCGCGGGTCAGCGCCCGGCTGGCTGATTCGGCGCTGTCCGTTTGCCAGCAGGCATCAATATGATCACGCAGCTGGCTGACCAGCGTGGACGGCTCCCGCTCGCTGCCATCGGCAATGTTCTTGCCCACCCAGCTGATGGTCAGGCTGTCGCGCACGCTCAGCAGGGCTTCCAGGAACAGGTACTGGTCGTCGCCGCGACGGTCGCGGTCGCCGGCCAGGTAATGCCCGTCCATGAGGTCAAAGTCGGGCGCGATCTGCTCGCGCGGGAAGTCCCCGTCGTTCATGCCCAGCAAAAACACATGCCTGAAGGGCAGGGCGCGCATGGGCACCAGGGTGCAAAAGGTGATGCCGTTGAAGCTCAGGCGCTGGGAAGCGCCGCTGGTTTCCATCTTGTCGAGCCAGCCCGAACGGGCCTGGGCCAGCGTCAGCGGCTGATCCAGACCTGCGTTTTCGCAGTCGGCCAGCCAGTCGTTGAGGGCGCGTTTCATGGCGTGAATAATTGCTGCATCTGCCTCATTGCGCATGACAAAAAAATCATCAAGCAGCCGACTGAAAAGCACGTCCCAGCCGTTGTTTTCTTCAGCGGCATGCGGGGGGCGGGCCTGACGGGCAAGCTCTTTTCGCCAGTGGTCGAGCAGGTCGAGCATTTGAATCAGCCTGCCCAGCAGCGCGGCCGGCTTGTCGGTCACCTCGTCAATGGCCAGCCCGTCAATTACCGGAAGTGTGTCTGTTTGGCCCCAAACCGGCGCGCTGCCGGCGCAATAGCCGGCCAGCAGGCGGTCCAGCCCCTGGCGCCAGGTGTTGCCAAGCCAGCTGTCGGCAGCGGTTTCGGCACCGAGAATCCGCGCCTTGTGGGTCGGGTCAAGCCCCCAGCGAATATGGGTCTTGTCCATCCATTTCTTCAGCTGCTCCACGCTGGCTTCATCCAGGCCGAAGCGGGCGGCAATGGCCGGCTGCTCCAGAAGAGCCAGCAATTCGCTGGCGGCAAAGCGCGCCTGCGGCAGGTTGAGCAGCCATTCCAGCGCTTCGAAAAGCGCGTGTCCGGTCAGCGCGTTGCGGTCGGCAATGGAAAATTCCAGGCGGCGCCTTTCCCTGGTGCTGTGGCCGTCAGCCCCGGCCGCGCGGCGGGGGTAGCGATTGAAGACGGCCTCAATGTGCGCCGCATAGGTTTCGATGTCGGGCACCATGACCACCACGTCGCGGTAGTCGAGGCTTTCATCGGCCGCAAAAAGATCCAGCAGGCGATCGTGCAGAACCTCGACCTCGCGCTGGACGCTGTAGGCCGGGTGAAAGAAAACCTGCGGCTTTTCCGGCAGTGGCTCGGGCAGCGGCGGCGGAGGCTCGTTGAACTGCATGGCCCGCTGCAGCCGGGCCGGAATGCCGTCGTTACTCGTTATATTGTCTGCTTCCGTATTGCCGGCTTCGGGCGCGGGGAAGGCCCGGCCTTCGCTGACGTTGAGTTTTTTGTTTTCGGGCTGGCGGTCGTATTCCACTCTAAGCAGGCGGGCAAAATCCCGGCCGCGGGCGCCCCAGGCGTCCAGCAGGGGGTGGGTCAGCGGCTCGTCGGGCGAGGGCAGCTCCCAGAATTCCTCGCAGGGGTTGAGCACCAGCATGATGAGCTGGCAGTGGTCGGCCAGCAGATAGAGCGTCTGCAGAAGCTGTGCCGGCAGCGAATTGATGCCGAACAGAAAAATGCGGCGCGGCAGGCCGGAAAGCGCGGCGCTTTCCAGTGCCTTTTTCAGATCCTGATACAAATGCGCCCGCGAGCGATGCTCGGGGCCAATGTCTGCAGCCAGCGCCTGCCACAGCTTCATCTGCCAGGCCTCGTCCATGCTGAAGGCCGTGGACTTGTCGGGCGACTGGCCGCGATCGTTCACCAGCGTGCAGCGCCGCCCGGCCTCCCAGTCCAGCAGCCAGCGGCTGCGGTACAGCTGGTATTGATCGAACAGATCGGCCAGCCGGCGCGCCAGCTGGATGTGCCGAACCGGGTCGGGCATGTCTTCTGCGCCGCAAAGAAACGCGCGCGGACGCTCAAAATCCGGATCGCCCAGCAGGTCGGGCAGCAGCTTGAAGATGCGCCACTGCAGGCTGTCCTTTTCATACGGATCAATGTCGCCGGGCGCTTTTGCCGGGCCGGGAACCATTTGATACAGCTCGCCCAAAAACCTTGCCGGCAGCGGGTAGCGCACGCCGGCGGTGATGCCCCGGCTGTGCGCCTGGCGCAGCTTGAGCCAGTCGGCCATGCCCGGCGACTGCACCAGCACCACCTCTTCTTCCAGCGGCGAAAGCGGCTCGCGCCGGCACCACTCCACCAGCGCATCGGCCAGCGTTTCAAGATGATTGGAATGAACAATCCCCAGCCCTGTTTTCATGCTGCCTCCTTGCATTGATCTGTAGATGTTAGCCGGTTGCCTGTCATGATGTGTCGCATGCCCGCTGAGCTGTTGGTAACTGGCGTTGGCACGGGTCAAGGGCGGGGAGAAAGCATTGCTTTCAAGCCTGGCCAGCATGACGACCAGCAAGTTGTGAGCATTGATCCAGGGACGGCTGAAGGCCGATTCAGGGTGGAATGGATTTCAGTTTGCAATTTGATTGGCTGGAACGTACAATGGCCAACTTGATTGCGGGGTGGAGCAGTCTGGCAGCTCGTCGGGCTCATAACCCGAAGGTCGCAGGTTCGAATCCTGCCCCCGCTACCAGGTTTTTGGACAAAGACTAAAAAAGCCCCTGGTCATAGGGGCTTTTTTTGTTGTTGCACCGGATTGGGTGATTGGTTTGAGTTAAAGGGTTCTGGACGAGCGGGATCCACAAGGAGTGCTGTAGTGTCTAGACGCAACAAACTGGAAGCACTGCTGGCGCCGCTGGTGGCCGACATGGGCTACGAGTTTGTCGGCATCGAGTACAGCTCCAACCCCAAAAATCGCCTGATCCGGCTGTTTATCGACCGGGCCGATGACGGCATCGGGCTTGAGGACTGCGAGCGCGTCAGTCTTGAGGTGTCGGCGCTGCTTGATGTTGAAGACCCCATCAGCGGACAGTACACGCTGGAAGTTTCTTCGCCCGGAATCGAGCGGCCCCTGTTTGTCGGCGAGCATTTCGCCCGCTTTGCCGGTGAGACGGCCAGGGTCACCATGCAGGTGCCGATTGACGGGCGCAGGAATTTCAAGGGGCGCATAGTCAGCGCCGATGACGAACATGTGGTCATTGATGTGGATGGCGAGCATTACACATTGATTGTGGCTGATATCCAGCGTGCGCATCTGGCGCCCGATCTGGACGTTTTGCTGGCTGAAGACAAGCGTTGAAAGCGCGCAACCCTGGAATCTGGACAACGTATCGCGGAAACTGGCAATCATGAGCAAGGGCAAGGAAATTCTGCAGGTGGTCGAGGCGGTGGCCAACGAAAAGTCGCTGCCGCGCGAGGTCATCATTGAGGCCATTGAGGCCGCACTGGCATCGGCGGCCCGGCGTCGTCATACCGAGGATATCGATGTGCGCGTTGAAATTGACCGCAGCACCGGCGACTACGAAGCCTTTCGTCGCTGGGAAGTGATATCGGACGACGAGGAGGAAGCCGAGCTGGAATCGGAAGACCGGCAGATTCGCCTGGCCGAGGCGCATCAGCACGATGCCGATCTGGAGGTGGGTGATTTTATCGAGGAGCTCATGGAGCCGCCCGAGTTTGGCCGCATTGCCGCCCATGCCGCCAAACAGGTGATTGTCCAGCGCGTTCGCCAGGCCGAGCGGGCCAAGGTGGTTGATGCCTATGAAGACCGCGTTGACGAATTGATCAGCGGCCAGGTCAAACGCACCGAGCGCGGCGGCATCATGCTTGATCTGGGCGAGAACGCCGATGCATTCATCCCGTCGCGGCACACCATTCCGGGTGAGTCGGTGCGGCTCAATGATCGGGTGCGGGGTTATCTGTATGAGGTGCGCCCTGAGGTTCGCGGACCGCAGCTGTTTGTCAGCCGTACCATGAACGAGTTTTTGCTGGAGCTGTTCAAGCTTGAAGTGCCTGAAATTGGCCAGGAGCTGATTGAGCTCAAGGGCGCCGCCCGCGATCCGGGCCGGCGCGCCAAGATTGCCGTGCATGCGCTGGATTCGCGCACCGACCCAATTGGTGCCTGTGTCGGCATGCGCGGTTCGCGGGTTCAGGCGGTGTCCAACGAGCTGGCCGGCGAGCGTATAGACATCGTTCTGTGGGACGAAAATCCGGCCCAGTTTGTCATCAACGCCATGGCGCCGGCCGAGGTTCACTCCATTGTGGTGGATGAGGAAACCAACACCATGGATATTGCCGTTGAGGAGGAAAATCTCAGCCAGGCCATTGGGCGCGGTGGGCAAAATGTGCGCCTGGCGTCCGAGCTGACCGGCTGGAATCTCAATGTCATGACGGTTGAAGAGGCGGCGCAGAAAAGCGAAGAGGAAGCGCAGACCTACCTTGAAATGTTCAAGACTCAGCTTGATGTTGATGAGGAGCTGGCCGAGATACTGGTGCAGGAAGGCTTTACCAGCATTGATGAAGTGGCCTACGTGCCGGAAAGCGAGCTGCTGGAAATCGAAGACTTTGACGAGAATATCGTCACAGAGCTGCGCCAGCGCGCTCGCGATGCGCTGCTGACGCAGCTGATTGCCGCCGAAGAGCAGCTTGATCAGAACAAGCCGGCGCAGGATCTTCTTGATCTTGAAGGCATGACGGATGCGCTGGCCTTTCGCCTGGCCGAGCAGGATATTCGCACGCGCGATGATCTGGCCGAGTGCTCGGTTGATGAAATCGAGGACCTCAAGGGTTTTGATGCCGAGCTGGCGGCCGACATGATCATGAAGGCTCGGGCGCACTGGTTTACTGAAGAATAAAGAGATTCGAGGAAACTACATGTCTCAGGTCACAGTTACACAACTTGCCGAAGTATTGGGCGTTGAGGTCGATCGCTTGATCGAGCAGCTCAATGAGGCGGGCATTACGGTTGAAGACCGCGATGCTTCGGTGACCAATGAAGACAAGATCAAGTTGCTGACCTATTTGCGCTCAAGCCATGGCAAGAGTGCCAAAAAGGACGCCATGCAGCCCGGCCGCGTGACCTTGACGCGCAAAAGCGTGAGCGAGCTGAAGGTTCCGGCTGCTGGCGCCGGCCGAACTCGCACGCGCGGTGCAGCCCCTTCACGCATGGTCAATGTGGAAGTGCGCAAGCGCCGAACCTATGTGCGACGTGGTGATATTGCCGAGCAGGAACAGGCAGACCCCGATCGTGAAGCAGCCCAGCAGGCGCTGGAAGAATCCAGGCGCCAGCGGGAGGAAGCCGAGCGGCTGGAGCGTGAGGCCGAAGAACTGCGTCGCCAGGAGGCAGAAGAACAGGCCAGGCAGGAAGAGGAAGAGCGCCTGAAGCGTGAAGCCGAAGCCGAGGCGCAGCGTCAGGAGGCCGAGGAGCAGCGCAAGGAAGACGAGCGCAAGCGTGCCGAAGCCGAAGCGCTCAAGCGGGTGGAAGAGAAGGTGGCGCGCGAGGCTGCGAAGAAGGAGGCCGAGCGCCGGGCGGCCAGGGAGCGCGGTGAAAGAGCCGGTGCGCCCACCCGCTACGGCCGCGAGGAACTGAGCATCGGGCCCAAATCAAGACGCCGTCGTCCCAAGCGCAAGGGTGGCGAACGCGCTGCTCGCGTGGCCGGAGCCGTCAGCGGCGAACACGGATTTCAGAAGCCGACCGCCCCGGTCAAACGTGAAATTGAAGTGCCTGAAACCATCACCGTGGGCGATCTTGCAAAGCTCATGGCCGTCAAGGCCGGAGATCTTATCAAGACCCTGATGAACATGGGCACCATGGTCACCATCAACCAGCCGCTGGATCAGGACACCGCCATTCTGGTGGTCGAGGAGATGGGTCACGAAGCCCGCCCGGCTGATGAACAGGACATTGAACAGGCGCTGGTGGCCGAAGAGACCGATGACGGTGTTGAGGAAACAACACGTCCGCCGGTGGTGACGGTCATGGGTCATGTCGACCACGGGAAAACCTCCCTGCTCGACTATATTCGTCGTGCCAAGGTTGCTTCCGGTGAAGATGGCGGCATTACCCAACACATTGGGGCCTACCACGTCACCACCGACAATGGTGTGGTGACCTTCCTTGATACACCGGGTCATGCCGCCTTCACCTCAATGCGGGCGCGCGGTGCCCAGGCCACGGATATCGTCATTCTTGTCGTTGCAGCTGATGATGGCGTCAAGCCGCAAACCAAGGAAGCCATTCAGCACGCCCGTGCTGCAAAGGTGCCGCTGATTGTGGCGGTCAACAAAATTGACAAGCCCGAAGCGGACATCGAGCGGGTCAAGTCCGAGCTGGCCGCCGAAGAAGTTGTTCCCGAAGACTGGGGCGGTGAAGAAATCTTTGTGCCGGTGTCTGCCCTCAGGGGTGACGGCATTGACAATCTTCTTGAAGCCGTTCTTCTGCAAGCCGAAGTGCTAGAGCTCAAGGCCGGCGTCGAGCGTCGCTGCCGCGGCGTGGTGGTTGAGTCCTCGCTTGACCGCGGCCGCGGACCAGTGGCAACCGTGCTGGTGCTCGATGGCACGCTGCGCCTGGGCGACACCATTCTGGCCGGCGAGGAGTTTGGCCGCGTACGCGCCATGTTTGATGAAGGCGGCAACGCCATCGAGGAGGCCGGGCCATCGATTCCGGCCGAGGTTCTGGGCCTGTCCGGCGTGCCCGATGCCGGCGACGACGTGCTGGCGGTGGCTGATGAAAGAATGGCTCGCGAAGCGGCCGAGCAGCGCAAGCAGTCGGCGCGCGAAGGGCGCCTGGCCGAACGGCAGGCCGCCAAGCTGCAAAGCCTGTTTGACCAGATGGGCGAAAGCGGAGGCGAGCTTCAGACGGTCAACCTGGTCATCAAGGCCGATGTCCAGGGCTCGGTTGAGGCGCTCAGCGATGCGCTCACACGCCTGTCCAACGAAGAAGTGCAGGTCAGCGTCATTGCCTCCGGTGTTGGCGGCATCAATGAATCCGATGCGGCGCTGGCGCAGGCATCTGACGCCATCATCATCGGCTTCAACGTGCGTGCCGACTCGGCCGCCCGAAAGATCATCCAGGAAGCCGATCTCGACCTGAATTACTACAGCGTCATCTTTGAGGTCATCGACGACGTCAAGAAGGCCATTTCAGGCCTGCTGGGCACCGAAACGCGCGAGGAAATCATCGGTCTGGCCGAGGTCAAGGACGTGTTCCGCTCATCCAGACTCGGTGCGGTGGCTGGTTGTCTGGTGGTCGATGGCGTGGTCAAGCGCAACAACCCCATCCGCGTACTGCGCGACAATGTGGTCATCTTTGAAGGCGAGCTTGAATCGCTGCGTCGCTTCAAGGACGATGTCAGCGAGGTTCAGTCCGGAACCGAGTGCGGTATTGCCGTCAAGCAGTACAACGACGTCAAGGTGGGTGACCAGATCGAGTGCTTCGAGCGTATCGAAGTACAGCGCAGCCTGGACGACTGATGGGCGCGCCCCGATCTGAACGGGTGGCCGGACTTCTGCGTCGCGAACTGGCGCAGATTTTGCAGCACCACTTTGAATACGACATTCCGCGCGGCCTGATTGCGGTGACCGATGTGGAAGTGGCGGGCGATCTTTCGCATGCCAAAGTGTATGTATCGGTGCTGGAAAGTGATCAGTCCGACGACATCATTGCTTTCCTGAATGATCACGCTGGCGCAGTTCGTCACGAGCTGGGCAAGCGGGTTCGCCTGCGCATCATTCCGACCATCCGGTTTTTTGTTGATCGCTCATCGGCTACCGGTCAGAGAATTGAACAGCTGCTGGCAGCGGCCAAAAAGAAAAAATAGCCGCCGGCATTCACCCATGAATGTCAGCCCTGACCCGTCGAGTTGTTCATGAATACGGACGGCATACTCCTGCTCGACAAGCCGCTGGGCCTGTCTTCCAACCAGGCCCTCGGTCGCGCCAGGCGCGCGCTCGGCATTCGCAAGGCGGGGCATGCCGGGACCCTCGACCCCATGGCTTCAGGCCTTTTGGTGTTGTGCTTCGGTCAGGCAACCAAGGTGGCCGGGTATCTGCTTGAAGCCGACAAGCGCTATGAAGCCACTGTCCGTTTGGGGGTTTCCACCGATAGTGGTGATGCCGAGGGGGCGGTGCTGGAATCGCGGCCGGTGCCGGACTTCAGCGCTGATGAAATCGAGGCGGTTCTGGACAAATTCCGCGGGGCTATCGAGCAAACACCTCCCATGTATTCGGCGCTCAAGCACAAGGGCAAGCGGCTCTATGAGCTGGCTCGCCAGGGAAAAACGGTTGAGCGCAAGCCGCGCGCCGTCACTATTCATGCGCTGACGCTGACCGACTTCAGTGAAAAAGAGCTTCAGCTGACCGTGCACTGCTCCAAGGGAACGTATGTTCGCAGTCTGGCCATGGATATTGGCCGGGCCCTGGGTTGTGGTGCCCATCTGACCGCGCTGCGCAGAACCGCCAGTCAGCCGTTCGAGCTGGCAGCGGCCGTCTCGCTGGATGGGCTTGAGGCCCTTGCGGAAGACGCTGCTCGCCGACTTTTGATTGCGCCGGACCGGGCGCTGCCTCATTTCCCCAAGATTACACTGGACGATAGGCAGGCAAGGCGAATCAGCCAGGGCCAGCGCCTGGCCGACATTGAGGCCGGGCATTCCGGTCTGGTGAGAATATATGGCGCACACCGGTTTTTGGGGATTGGAGAAGCCGACGGCCGCGGCCGGCTGAAGCCGGTGCGTTTGTTTGTCTCTGACTGATTTTTTTAGGCTGATTTTTTTCAGGCCGATTTGTTTCAGACGGGGTCGGCCGGAGGTGTTCCGGCCGACGCAAAAGGCGTTTTCCGAACGCCCCGGTCAGTTGCGCTGATAGCGCTTGAGGTCTTCATCATCGGGCGCCTGTTCCGGCTGCTGGAATACCTGCTCGGCAATAATGTCCAAAGCCTGCATGCCAACCAGCTGCCTGACCTTGCCCTGCTCGTCGCGAAACATGATGGTGGGCGTGGCGTGAGCTCCGGTGGCATTCATCAGCCGGTTGTTTGATTCGATGCGTTCTTCAAGGTCGGCCGGCAGGGGATTGAGCGGCGCAATGCCGCCATCGGCATGGCTGGACTCATGCTGAAGCAGGGCAGCGGACGGATCATCGGCGGCCATGATGGCAGCCGACTTGTTGGTGCTGTCGGGGCGAATGACGCCCACCATGATGTGGCGCAGCTGCGCCTGCTCGCCCACATAGGGGCGGGCAGCGCGCCAGAAAGCGTTGCAGTAGGGGCAGTTGGGGTCGGTGAACACGTACACTACGCGCTCGGCGTCTTCATCGCCATCCAGCACCCAGTCGGCCTGCTCAAGATCATCCCAGACGGCGTCCAGATCCGGTCCGGGCACATGGACAGCAGCGTGCTCCTCGGTCAGATTGTTGCCGGTGGCATCAATCATTTGCCCGGCAATAATGGTGTCGCCGCCGGGCACGGCGTACAGGATGACCGGCTGGCCGTTGGCCTGTCCGGCGTATCCGACCAGCCCGTCGGGCGCCTCAAATTCCTTTTCGATGATCAGCCCGCGGGCCTCCAGTGATTCCAGGGCGGCCGGCCGACTGTCTGCGTGGGCGTAAAAGGCGCTCATCAGCAAAAAGGACAGCGTGGCGAAACGGAAAACCTTCATTCTTTTGTCTCCAGTGTGAGTTTTTTGAGATTCCTTATGTGCTGGTGCAATCGTGCACGTGACAGTTCACCCATATGGGAGTCACGCACGCGGCCGCTGGAATCGACAAACAGCGTGGTCGGCATGGCGCGCGCGCCAAAATGATCGGCCACTTCGGCAAACGGATCCTGCAGGGCGTTTTCAAGCGTCAGATCCTGGGCGTTGAAAAACTGTTCGACTGTTTCCGCCGCTTCGCGCTGGTTGATGAAAATGACGTGAATATCCTTGTTCTGTTGCTGGGCCTGTGCCAGCACCGGCATTTCACGCCGACAGGGCGGACACCAAGTGGCCCACAGGTTGATGACCATGGGCTGGCCGTAAAATTCCGACAGCGTGATTTTTTCGCCTTCAAGATTTTGCAGGTGAATATCGGGCAGCTCGTGCATTGATGCCAGCAGGCCGGCTGTCAGGCCCAGCCCGAACCACACCGCCGTGCCTAAAGCAACAGGGGTGATCAGCTGCACCGGGCGCCTTGTGCGTATGCCGGCCACAATGGCAATCAGCCCGGCTGCCGCTGCGCCTGCCCATGGGGTGTAACCGTCTTGCCACAGATAAAACACGCTGGGCCAGTCGTGACTGTACGCACCAAGGTTGGCCAGCACAAAAACGGCTCTGGCAGCAATGAGGCCGACACCCAGTGCCAGCCACACGAACGGTTCGACCCGTTTTTTGGTTTTGCGTTCAATCAGTAGCGCAGCAACAGCGGCGGCAATGATTCCGGCAAGGAGAAAAACGGCTGAAAGCGACAGCGCCAGCGGCCCGAGGGTTAGCGCCGGCATGGAAAGAGGTGTTTTTTCATGTCTCCTTCAGCATTGGGCCGGGTCAGCCCGTATTCAAATTCGTCGCTTTCAGTTTTCAGATTTAAGCTTTCAGCCCTCAATCGGGTTTTTGGACGCACTCAGTCTGACCTTGACACGGTTGTCCACGTGCGGCTCTATGGCGGCGCGCAGCGGGGTGATCAGCTTGAAGGGCGCAGCCAGAATATGACCCGAGCTCAACCAGCGGTCGCCGCCGGCCACATCCATCACTACCCCGCCGGCCTCCTGGACAAGCAGGGCGCCGGCCGCAACGTCCCAGGGCTTGAGGTTGAGTTCCCAGTAGGCGTCAAGACGGCCGCAGGCCACATAGGCAAGATCCAGGCTGGCTGCACCGATGCGGCGGATGTCTTCAACCTTTGAAAACACGGCATCGAACATGCCCTGGTAGGCGTCCATGAGGCGCCGGGTGCGAAACGGAAAGGAGGTTGCAACAATGGCGCTGTCCAGCTCCTTGCGGCCTGAAACGCGAATGCGCCGGTTGTTCAGAAAAGCACCCTGGCCCCGGCTGGCGGTAAACAGCTCATCGCTGGCCGGGTTGTAGACCACGCCGGCCTCAAGGCGGCCCTCAACCTGCAGGGCAATGGAAATGGCAAAGTGGGCGATGCCGCGCAGGTAGTTGCTGGTGCCGTCAATGGGGTCGATAATCCAGACGTGATCCGAGTCGCCCGACAGGCCCTGCTCCTCGCCCAGAATGGCGTGATCGCGGTGATGGCGCGTAATCCACTCGCGGATGATCTGTTCGCAGGCGCGGTCAACGTCACTGACATAGTCGTGACGCGCCTTGCGCTCCACGGGAATGCTTTCCAAACGGCCGCGGTAGCGCATGGCCAGTTCGCCGGCCCGGTGGGCCGCTTCAGTTGCAATGTTGAGGTAGGGGTTGTTCATTTAAGGCGTTTGAACTCCGGATTCTGAACGGCAAGCATAAAGGATTGGCGCTCGGGGTTGCCGGACTTCTGCGGCAAAAGCCGGCCGGGGCGGCCGGAATGTCGCCGCAGCCAGTTTGTGCAGCGCCAAGCGGGTAAAATCAGCGCATGACAAGCGCCGCAGACAGAATTCGCATCGTGCTGGTGGGGACCACCCATTCCGGCAACATCGGCGCGGCTGCGCGCGCCATGAAGGTCATGGGCCTGCACCGCCTGTATCTGGTGGCCCCGCAGGACTTTCCGTCCAGCGTGGCCACCGCCATGGCGGCCGGGGCCGATGATATTCTGGCTCGGGCTGCAGTGGTTGACAATTTTGGCGATGCCGTGGCCGACTGTCAGCTGGTAATGGGCACAACCGCCCGGCGGCGCTCCCTGCCCAAACCACTGCTGCCGCCGCGCCTGGCGGCCCAAAGAGCCGTGGACGAAAGCGCTCGTCACGAAGTGGCGCTGGTATTCGGACGCGAGAAAAGCGGGCTGAGCAACGATGAGGCCAGCCGCTGCAATGCCCTGATCAACATACCGACCAGCGACAGCTATTCGTCGCTGAACCTGGCCCAGGCCGTCCAGATCATGGCCTATGAAACCCGTTTGGCCATGCTGGAGGAGCCGCCGTCCGAAGTGGCGCCGGCGGACTGGGAGCCGGCTGAAATCGGACGCCTGGAAGTTTTCATCGACCGGCTTGAACAATGCCTGTTCGACATCCGCTTTCTTGTTCCGGGCCAGTCAACCCGGCTGATGCAGCGTCTGCGCCGCCTGTTTTTGCGTGCCCGGCCCGACGACAACGAGCTCAACATTCTCAACGGCATTGTTTCAGCCATTCGGAGGACTGCAGATGAGCCCCCCCAGCGGCAAAAAAACTGAGCGTACACCGTCCGATGCCGACGGCTATCGTCGCATCTGGGATGCGGTGGCCGCCATTCCTCACGGCTGCGTGCTCAACTATGGCGCCGTGGCCCGGCTGGCGGGTTTGCCGGGGCGGGCCCGCATGGTCGGTCAGGCGCTGGGCCGTGCGCCCAAAAAGATGCAGCTGCCGTGGCACCGGGTGGTCAATGCCCAGGGGCGCATCAGCTTTCCGGCCGGCAGCAGCAAGGGCAAGACCCAACGCGGGCTGCTTGAGGCCGAGGGTGTGGTTTTTGAGGATGACAGAATAGACATGGTGCGTTTTAGCCCCGAACGCGCCATTGACCGCATGCTGTGGGGGCCGGGCGAGGATGAGGGGTCATGAGTCCGGATGATGGCAAGCTGCGCGATGAAGTGATTGACCTGGCTTGTGAGCTGATGAGCCGCCGCTCAATCACGCCGGCTGACGAGGGCTGTCAGCAGCTGATTGGCCAGCGGCTTGAGGCGGTCGGCATGACGGTCGAAAACATGGACAGCAAAGACGTGTCCAATCTGTTCGCGCACCACGGCAGCGGACGTCCGCACTTGATGCTGGTGGGCCACACCGATGTGGTGCCGCCGGGGCCTGAGAAAGCATGGCGTTTTCCGCCCTTCGAGCCGACCATCTGCAACGGCATGCTCTATGGTCGCGGAGCGGCAGACATGAAATCGTCGGTGGCGGCCTTTGTGCTGGCGCTTGAAAAATTCATTACTGACCACCCCGATCACCCCGGAACAGTGTCCATGCTGCTGACTTCCGACGAGGAAGGACCGGCGGTTAACGGCGTGCGTGCAGTGGTGCCGCAGCTGAAAAAGCGTGCTTTGCTGCCCGATGCCTGCCTGGTGGGCGAGCCTTCAAGCAGCGAGCGTTTGGGCGATGTCATGCGCGTGGGCCGGCGCGGCTCCATACAGGCGGTGCTCAAGGTTTCAGGTGTTCAGGGTCATACCGCTTATGCCCGGGCCCGCGACAACCCCGCCCATCGGGCCGGGCCGCTGGTGGCGGCGCTGGGCGCGCTTGAGTTTGATGACGGCGACGGCATGTTTCCGTCCACCCGCCTGCAGATTTCCAATCTGCGCGCCGGCACCGGCGCCAACAACGTGACCCCGGGCGAGCTGGAGGTGCTTTTCAATATTCGTCACAGCCCCGCCACGTCGGCCGAAGCGCTCAAGGCGCAGATCGAGGCGCTGGTGGTTGCCCATGACCCCGGGCCGTGGACGCTGAACTGGAAAATTTCCGGTGCGCCGTTTGGACCGGCCACCGGCAGACTGCCGGAAATCGTTGAACAGGCCTGCATCGAGATCCTGTCCACTGTTCCAAAAGCGGATACGGGAGGCGGCACCTCCGACGGGCGTTTTTTCGGGCCGCTGGGTATTCCCGTGGTTGAGCTGGGGCCGGTCAATGCCACCATTCACCAGGTGGATGAGTGCATCGCCGTCGATGCGCTGCGCTTGCTGCCTGCCTTGTATGGCCGCATGATTGAAAGCATGCTGGTGCGGGAATAGTGCATGCGTTTCATACTGATTGTGCTCATTGTTCTGCTGGTGATTCTTCAGGTGCAGCTGTGGAAGCAGTACAGTGAAGTCAGGCTGCTTCGTGAGCTGGTCGAGCAGCAGCAGGAGGAAAACGGGCAGCTGGAATTGCGCAACGATGCGCTGGCCGCCGAGGTGGAAGATCTGCGCGCCGGCCTGGAAGCCATTGAGGAGCGCGCCCGCTCCGAGCTGGGCCTGATCAGGGAGGGCGAGCAGTTTTTCCTGGTGGTCGATCCCGAGGATGCCGAGCCCAGGGAGTAAGGGCGCTCATCCGGGCATGGCCTTGCACAAGGCCTGCTGCCGCTCCGCAGGGAACTGTGCAAAACTAGCGCAATCCAACGGTTTGGACATGAATTAAACGGAACTGCCATGCACAAAAAAACGAATGACATCATCAGGATTTGTGCCGCTGCCGGCCTGATGCTGCTGACGAGCCTGGTCGCAGCCGCTTCGCCCTTTGTCAAACCCGGCCCGGATGCGGCCGCTATCTTTGGTGTGATTGGGCAGCAGCAAAACGATGTCCATCCCGTGACCGTGGTGGCCATCAACGGCCGCGAGATTGTGCCGCGCGATACGTTCTGGGTTGAGCCGGGGCACTACACTTTCAAGGTCAAGCCCGCCATTGTCAATCCACGCGGCCTGAAAGCCATGCGCGGACGGACTCGCCAGGCTGCAGACCTGAACACCATTGATGTCGAAGTCGAGGCCGGCAAGACCTACTACCTTGGTGCGCGCACGGCCGGCGGAGACCGCAGCAGACCCTATTCCGTTGAGGTCTATCGAATCGTGGATGCCGACCATTGACGGCCCGGGCTGAAGCCGCCGGGTCGGCTCGGGACAGGGTGTTTGCCTGGGGCGGGCCGGCCGCAAGCGGGGTCATTCGCAGCCGTCCGGAAGACTTTGTGGTCAGTGAGGTTCTGGGGCACGAGCCCGACGGCCAGGGCGAGCACCTGTGGCTGTGGGTGACCAAGCGCGAACGCAACACGATGGATGTGGCAGGCGATATTGCGCGTGCCGCCGGCGTGCGTACCAACCGCGTTGGCTTTGCCGGGCTGAAAGATCGCAACGCCGTTACCCGACAGTATTTTTCCATCCATCTGCCCGGCACTGAAGCACCCGACTGGCAAGGATGGAACATCGACGGGGTTGAAATTGAATCGGCTGTGCGCAGCGGCAGAAAAATCCGGCGCGGCCGTTTGCACGGCAATCAGTTTGAATTGACCGTGCGCGAGCTGGACGGCTGTCTGGATACGCTTGAGCGGCGTTTGCAGCAGCTGCGCGATGGTGGTGCGCCCAACGGTTTTGGTGAACAGCGCTTTGGCGGCAACAACATTGCCCGTGCCCGCGCCATGTTCAGCGGCCAGCTCAAGCGTTCGCCCTCACGTGCCAAGCGCGGGTTTTATCTGTCGGCGGCGCGCAGCCTGGTGTTCAACCATGTTCTGCTTGAACGCATTCGCCAGGGAAGCTGGAACCGGTTGATTGAAGGTGACCTGGCCATACTGGACGGCAGCCGCTCGTTTTTTGCTGCCGATGCCGATGACATCGACCAGCAGCGTCGCTGTGACGAACTGGACATTCATCCCAGCGGCCCGCTTCCGGGCAGGGGCGACAGCCCGGCCGATGGCGAATGCGCCCGCATTGAGCAGAAGGTTTTTGATGGCCACGGCGAATTGATCGAGGGCCTGGGCCGCTTTGGGCTCAAGCAGGAACGGCGCCCCCTGCGCATGCGGGTGGGTGGTCTTGACTGGAGCTTCCCCGACAAACAGACCCTCAGGCTGAAGTTTGCGCTGGGCACCGGAAGCTACGCCACAGCCGTATTGCGCGAGCTGCTCGACTATAGTCACACGCCGCCATCGTCAGCCGGCTGAGCTCACCCCGTCTCTTTGCGCAAAGCGCCTGGCCAGCACGGCACAGGCCATCAGCTGGATCTGGTGGAACAGCATCAGGGGCAAAATCATGGGGCCGATGATGGAGCCGCTGAAAAGCACCTGGGCCATGGGCACGCCCGAGGCCATGCTTTTTTTGGAGCCGGCAAACAGGATGGTGATGCGATCTTCCATATTGAAGCCCAGGCGCAGGGCCAGCTGCCAGACGACAACCAGCACAATGGCCAGCAGCAGGCAGCAGACCAGCGCCAGCGCAATCAGATCGCTGACGGGCACCGCCTTCCACAAGCCGCCGACCACCGAGGCGCTGAACGCGCTGTAGACCACCATGAGAATGGAGCCCTGGTCAACCGCGCGCACCAGGCCGGCGTGGCGTGCGATCCACCCGCCCAGCCAGGGCCGCGCAAGCTGGCCAAGCGCAAAGGGCACGAACAGCTGCAAAACAATGTCACCGACCGCAGAGGCGTCGACGGCGCCATTGCTGCCGGCGTCCATCAGCCACAGCACCAGCAGCGGGGTGATGATGATGCCGATAAGGCTGGAGGCGGCTGCGCTGCAGATGGCGGCTGAAATGTTTCCCCGGGCAATTGAAGTGAACGCAATGGAAGACTGCACCGTGGCCGGCAGCATGCACATGAACAGCAGGCCCTGATACAGCAGCTTGCCGGTCAACGGCTGCAGAAGCGGGCGCAGGGCGAAGCCCAGCAGCGGAAACAGCGCAAAGGTGCACAAAAACACCAGCAGGTGCAGTTTCCAGTGCGACAGCCCTTCCACCAGCGCCTTGCGTGACAGCTTGGCGCCATGCATGAAAAACAGCAGGGCAATGGCGAACAGGGTCAGCCGGTCGACAATGGGCGCGGCCTTGCCGGTGGCCGGCACCAGCGCCGCGAGCACGACCATGGCAATGATGGCCAGCGTGAACCGGTCGAACAGCATGCGCAGATATTTCATGGCAGGTTCGCAGGATGATACAGCTGGCTACCATACGGCAAGCTGATCTGGCGTGTGCAGGGAATTCCGGTGCCGGGCTGACGGGCGGGCACAGCGGCTTTCTGCTGCAGGCTACAATTGGATCATGGCCCGCCTGCTGATTGCCGATGACCATCCGCTGTTTCGCGCCGCCCTGCGCCAGGCGTGCGCAACGGTGGTGCCGGATGATGAAATTGCCGAGACCACAGCCCTGGACGACACGCTTCAGGCTCTGGCACGGGATGGCGATATTGAACTTGTTCTGCTTGATTTGCGCATGCCCGGCGCGCGCGGATTGTCAGGGCTGGCGGCGCTCAAGGTGCAGTTTCCCGCGCTGGCGGTGCTGGTGGTTTCAGCCCATGACAGTCCGCGAGTCATTCGCCGCGTGCTTGATCACGACGCGGCGGGGTTTATTTCCAAACGCGCAGCCAGCAGCGAAATTCGTGCTGCGGTTACGACCGTGCTTGAGGGGGGAGAGTGGATTCCTCCCGATCTGACGGCGGCGGTTGAGGCCGAGCCGGGCTCTTCTGCCGAAAGGGACCATGCCGCGCGTCTGGGCCGGCTTACGCCCCAGCAGTTTCGCGTGCTCAGGCTGGTGGCCGATGGCCTGCTCAACAAGCAGATTGCCGACCGCCTGGGCATTCAGGAACGCACCGTCAAGGCGCATGTGGGCGCCATACTGGAAAAACTGGACGTGCAAAATCGCACCCAGGCCAGCAATATCCTGCACCGGCTGGATGCGCCCGAAGAAGCGCTCTAGATTTTTTCTCGGTGCACCTGACGGGCTAGTACTGACAATTTCATCCTCGGGATGGCCGGGATGGTCAAGCCAGTGTGTCGGTGTCGACGACACGTCGCAGCCACCGGCGCAGGGCCAGGGGCTTGAGTGGCTTGTACAGAACCACCACATCGGCTGCCTGCAGCGCTTCGCGCAGGCCCGGATCGCGATCGGCGGTGACTATGGCGGTTGGGATGTCCGTATTGTGTTGGCGCAGCCTGCAAAGCACGTCCAGGCCGGTCAGCCCTTCATCGAGGTGGTAATCAAGAATTGCCGCGTCGGGAGGCCACGGCAGCTCTTCCGTTTCAATCATTCCGGCGCGTGCATGAACCTGCCAGCCCCATGATTCGAGCAGCCCGGTCAACGCCTGGCGAGCATCATGGTCATTGTCGATTACAAGCACCCGTCCGGGCGCCAGCGGCAGCTCCCGGCGGTCGTCTGTTTTGGGGCGGGGGGTGCCCTGTTCAGGTTTGACAGAGGGCACAAGCACGAAAAACACGCTGCCCCTGCCAGGCTGGGAGCGCAATCCCAGCGGGTGGCCGAGCAGCTGGGCCATGCGCTCGGCAATGGCCAGCCCCAGCCCCAAGCCCTGGCCGGAGGCCTGTTTTCCGCGACGGAACTGCTGAAAGATCATCTTTTGCTCGGCAGCGCTGATGCCCGGGCCGCTGTCGCGCACTTCAATACGCAGGTTGGGGCCGCTGTTGCGTACCGCCAGAAGAACGCGGCCACCGCCGGCATGGCGCAGCGCGTTGGCCAGGAAGTTTTGCAGAATGCGGCGCAAAAGCTGCGGGTCGGAGCGGGTCCAGGCGCGGGTTGGCGCAAATTTCAGCGTCACACCCTGTGCTTTTGCCAGCGCTGAAAACTCGACCTCGAGCGGCTCCAGAACTTCATTCAGAACAAAGGTTCTTGGCCGGTGTTCAATCTCGCCACTTTCAAGAGAGGCAATGTCAAGCAGGCTGACAAGCAGGGCTTCGGTGACATCAAGCGCGTTGATCAAATGCCCTGCAACCCGGATTTTTTTCTGTGCCTGAAGGGCTTCCTGCAGGGTTTGTGAAAACAGCTGGGCAGCGTGCAGCGGCTGCAGCAGGTCGTGGCTGACGGCGGCCAGGAAATAACCCTTGGCTTCGTTGGCCTGTTCTGCGGCGCGTGTTGCCAGGGCGAGTTCGTGCGTGCGTGCTTCAACGCGCTGCTCAAGCGTTTCGTTGATGCGCTTGAGCGCCGCCTCGGCTTGGCGAAAGCGGGTGACATCGGTAAAAGTGGCGACATAGCCGCCGCCAGGCATGGGATTGCCGCGGATTTCAATGACGGCACCGTGCAGCATGCGCTCGGACTGATGCCGGGTGCCGCGGCGCATGTGTTCAAGCCGGCGCTGTACGGCCGCGTCCGCGTTTACCTTGCCGATCAGTCCGAGGCGGATGTTGTGGTGCATGAGGTCGGCGATGGGGCAGCCGATGCGCAGCAGCCCGGAGGGGTAGTTGAAAAGTTCGGCATAGGGGTTGTTCCAGGCAACAACGCGCTGCTGGCCGTCGACAACGCAGATGCCCTGGCTCATGTTCTCCAGCGCTGCCTGCAGCACCTGCTGGTTGAACCGCAGGTCCTGGGCCGCTTCATCCACAATGGTGGCCACTTCATCAAGATCGGCCTGGCGGCGCTGATGAACAACCTCCAGCAGCAGGTGGGCCGATGATGCGCCGATGACGCCGGCCAGCTCGTGTTCTACCGCCGCAAGCAGCTTTTTGTCGGCGCGGCCCTGCTGTGGCGATGCAAAGAGCTCATTGACGCGTTCGGGCGGCAGAAAACGCGTCGCCAGGGCACGAAGCTGGTGGCGGCCAACACCGTTTTTGGAGACGCCCAGTCTGGGCTGCCCCCAGCGGCTTTGGGCCACCAGCAGCACCGTGGCCGCGTTGACCGCCAGATTGAGCGTCACTGCCCGGGCCATGCTGCTCCACTGGCCCAGACCCAAAAGCTGCGCGGGCGCCAGCCAGTGCCAGCCGCGCGGGCCTTCGAGCATCCATGCGGGCGGCTGGTCGAAAATTGATGGCAAAAGCACATAAAGCCAGGCCAGCGTGCCTGCAACAATGCCGGCGCTGACGGCGCGCGCGCCCAGCCGCGGGCGGTAGGCTGCCGCCAGCGTGGCCGGCGCCAGCCCCGCCAGCGCCGAGAACGACGTGGCGCCGATATCTGCCAGCGTATTGCTGCCGGTCAGCAGGCGGCTGTAGGCCCAGGCCAGCAACACAATGATCAGAATGGCAACGCGCCGCTGGGTCAGCACTGCGCCGCGCAAATCGCCCTGTTCACCCCGCCCCCAGCCGGACAGAACGTGTAGCGGGGCGACAAAATGGTTGGCCACCATCAGGCTCAGCGCCAGGGTGGCGACCACCACCATGCCGGTGGCGGCACTCAGACCACCCAGAAAGGCCAGCAGGGTTCCGCCGGCATGGCCTTCAAGCATGGGCAGGGCCAGTACGTACAAATCGGGCGAGACGCCTTGCGGACCAAGCAGGGCGTCGCCAAGACGTGCCAGCGGCAGTATGGGCAGCGCAATGAGGATGAGATAGAGCGGGAACAGCCAGCGCCCGGTGCGCACCTGGTCGGCATCGCGACATTCGGTGACCGCAACATGAAACTGGTGCGGCATGGCAAACATGGCCAGCGCCCCCAGCAGAATCAGCGTGGGAAAGCCGCTGGTGTCGGCGGCGACATTGCCGGCGGCGGGCAGATCAACCTGAAGCCAAGCCGGCAGCACCAGGGCGGCAATGACCAGCATGGCCACCAGCTTGAAGGCTGATTCAAAGGCAATGGCCAGGATCAGCCCGCGATTGTGCAGCATGGTTGACGCCCGGCGGGTGCCGAACATCATGGCGAAAACCGCCATGGCCAAGGCCACATACAGCGCGCTGTCCTGCCAGGGCTGCGGGTTGTCGGTGCCGCCATGCACGACCACGCTGAAGCTCATGGTGACCGCCTTGAGCTGCAGCGCAATATAGGGAATGATGGCCATGAGCATGACCGCCGTGACCAGCGCGGCCAGCCCGCTGTGGCGACCCAGCCGGGCGCCGATAAGGTCGGCCAGTGACGAGGCGTTGTGCTTGCGCGTCAGCTGCACCAGGCGCTGCATGAGCCCGCCGCCCAAAACATACAGACCAATGGCCCCGACAAAGGTCGGCGGCAGCCACCATCCGGAGCCGCTGGCCTGGCTGACCGTGCCGTAGAAAGTCCATGATGTGCAGTGAATGGCCAGTGACAGGGCGTAGACCAGCGCCCAGCGCCGGTTGAGAATACCGGGATGGCGCTCGCCGTAGAGGGCCACGCCAAAGAGAAGGCCCAGCCACAGCAGGCCGGCGCCAATGACCATTGTCAGGCTGAGCATGCCAAAATCAAAGTCGGTCTTGAAGGATGACTCATGAGCGCTTGCTTGCGGAATTTCCGTTCAGAATACATGACAGGGCCTGACGGAATGCAAGGCGCTGCAGCTGCCTTAAAGTGAAACGGCCCGCAGTGCGGGCCGTCTCGATGCCGGTGGAGAAGTCCGGGCAAAATCAGAAAAAGTTGTAGCGGGCGCTGATGTAGTAGTTGCGCGGCCAGCCGTAAAACGCGGTCTGGATGTTGCCGACGCTTGAAAACTCCTGGGCATCGGTTTTGTAGACTTCGTCGGTCAGGTTGCGCACCCCGGCGCGCAGCTGCCAGCTGCCGTCGGCCGAGTCGTACATGCCAAACAGGCCAACCAGCGTGTAGTCCTTTTGCATCAGCCCGGGGCGGTTGTCGACGCTCAGCCAGGTGTCATCGCGCCAGCTGACATCGCCGCCCAGGGTCAGCGCCGAGCTGTTGGGCAGGGTGAATGTCTGGGTGGCGGCCAGCCGTGCCGTCCACTTGGGCGAGAAGGCAACATGGTCATGCAGTCCGGTCAGGGTTGGATCGAGCGCGGTGCGCGGATCATCAAAGCGATCGTACTTGGCATCCAGGTAGCCGATTTGTGTTTGCAGCCGGGTACCCTGACCCACAAACAGCGAGCCTTCAAATTCGGCGCCGTCCATGGTCAGCTTGGCGGCGTTGAGCACCGGAAAGCTGAATTCCGGAATGGGCGCATCGGGGTTGGTGATTGAGGATACGCGCGCCTGGAAGTCCTTGTATGTGCTGTGAAACACGTTGAAACCGGCGCGCGCTCGACCGTTGGCCGAACGGGTCTTGACCCCCATTTCGTAGGTCCACACAAACTCCGGATCAAATATGGGATTGTCGGCTTCCTCGGGCGAGTTGGCGCGGCCGTTGTAGCCGCCCGACTTGAAGCCGCGGTTGGCCGAAACATAGCCCATGGTTTGCGGCGTGAATTGCTTTTGCAGGCTCAGTGACGGCGTCAGGGCACTCCATGACTTGCCGGTTTTTGGAATGACCGCCTGCGGGTCTTCGCTGGCAGCGTCCAGCGGCGCACCAAACCAGGCCGAGGTGGTGCGGAAATAGTCCTTTTCTTCATGAGTGTAGCGCAGGCCGCCGGCCAGGCTCCAGTCGTCGCCAAAACTCCAGTTGAAGTGACCAAAAGCCGCGTAGCTGGTGGTGTCCAGGTCATCTTCAATGGTGCGCAGGAAGTCAATGGGGATGTCCATGAACGTCAGGAAATCATCGGCGTAGGCCTCCTGGTAGGAGGGCACCTTTTCGTTGAGGTAGTACAGCCCGAATACGGCTTCGAGGTCGTCGCTGTTGTCGAACTGAAACTGGAGTTCCTGGCTGAACTGCTTTTGATCGAGTGAGACCAGCACATCGCCCAGCTCGAATTCGCTGGCGTCAATGTCTATGAATGCATCGGTATCGAGCTTGCGCCAGGCGCTGATGCTCTTGAGCTGCCACTGATCATCCATATCCCAGTCCATATGAAGACTGGCGCCCTTGTGGATCAGCTTTTGACCCTGGTCCGGGCCGAATGAGGTGCGCGCGGTGTAATCCCACTTGTCTGTTTCAGGCAGCAGGTGAATGCCAAGTTCGCCCGTGGCCAGATCGGTGCTGACAAGGGGTGCCGTGGGGCGGCCCATGGTCAGGTCCGTGTCCTGGTGGGTGTAGTCAAACGCCAAAGTGGCGGTAAAGCGATCGGTTGGGTAGTAGACCAGCTTGGCGCGTGCCGCCTTGGTGTCGTCATCGTTGAAACGACGGCCGGTATCGGGATCCTTGACGAATCCGTCGTTCTTGAAGCTGCCGATGGCGATGGAGCCCGACATGACTGAACCCAGGTCACCGCCCAGATAGGCGTTGGTATCGATTCGGCCGTAGTCGCCCATGGTCAGCTCGACGCTGCCGCCGGTCATGTCTTCCGGGTTTTTGGTGATGACCTTGACCGCACCGCCCGTCGAGTTCTTGCCGTACAGGGTGCCCTGCGGGCCGCGCAGAACCTCGATGTGGTCAATATCAAACAGCCCCAGCAGGGCGCCGTTGATGCGCGAGTAATAGATATCGTCAACATAAAACCCGACGCCGGGATCGAAAGTCTGCAGCGCATCGGGCTGGCCGATGCCGCGAATGAAGATATTGACGTTGGAGGATGAGCCGCGGCCCTGGACAATGTTCAGGTTGGGAACCGCGCCCTGCAGGCCGTCAATCCTGCTGGCCTGCAGGTCGTCGAGATCGGAGTCACTGAAAGCGCTGACGGCCACCGGCACCTCGTCAATGCTTTCTGTGCGCCGTCGGGCGGTGACCTGGATGTCGGACAGCTCGGCCGTCTCGTTCCTGTCTTCTTCGGAACTGTCGGAACTGGCCTGAGCCACGGCTGCATGCGGCATGAACAGGGCAGACGATATGGCAAGTACAAGAATCTGGCGTTTCATTGAAGGAACCCTCAACAGTCAAGGCTTTTTTGAGGCGGGCAAGGCTGCATGTCCGCCAAGTTTGGCCAGATTCTAGGCAAAGCCCCCTGTTGTGACACTTGTACCTTGGTCCAGTACCCGAACTGCCAGCGGCCTGCACATACTCGTTGCCGAACGGATTGTCGGCAATCACCCGGCAATTTCAATGGTGCAATGTCGACAGGAGAGCCCATGTCCTTGCTGATTGTCCTGGCTGCGCTGAGTTTTCTCATGCTGGCAGCCTACCGTGGTCACAGCGTCATTCTCATGGCCCCGGTGGCGGCCCTTGGCGCCGTGCTGCTTACCGATCCCGCGCTGGTGGCGCCCATGTTCACCGGGCTGTTCATGGACAAGATGGTGGGTTTTCTCAAGCTGTACTTTCCGGTGTTTCTGCTGGGGGCGCTGTTTGGAAAGCTGATTGAGGTGTCGGGGTTTTCCAGGTCCATAGTGGCCGCCACCATCAATGTGGTCGGGCGCGGGCGCGCCATTCTGGCCATCGTTCTGGTGTGTGCCATCCTGACTTATGGCGGAGTGTCGCTGTTTGTGGTGGTGTTTGCCGTCTACCCCTTTGCCGCCGAGCTGTTCAGGCAGTCCGACATTCCCAAGCGTCTGATTCCGGGCACCATTGCCCTGGGGGCATTCACCTTTACCATGGATGCCATTCCGGGAACCCCACAGATACAGAACATCATTCCCACCGCTTTTTTCGGCACCAATTCGTGGGCGGCGCCCTGGCTGGGAACGCTGGGCGGCATGTTTATTCTGCTTGTCGGGGTCAGCTGGCTGGAGTGGCGCCGGCGCAGCGCCCTGAGCAGGGGCGAGGGCTACAGCAGCGGTGCCGAACTGGTAAACGAGCCCGAAAGTTTTGCCGGAGATCGCCTGGCGCATCCGCTGATTGCCATTTTGCCGCTGGTGTTGGTTGGGGTTGCCAACGCCGTGTTTACCCTGCTTATACCGCGCTGGTATGGCGAGCAGGTGGCATTCACGCCATCGGTGATTGGTGATCCCGAACCCGTGGTGCAGCAGATTTCGCAAATCGGCGCGATCTGGGCCGTGGAGGGGGCGCTTTTGACGGGCATTCTGTGTGTACTGGTTTTTGCCTGGAAGCCGGTCAGTGAACGTTTTGCCAAAGGCAGCCAGGCGGCGGTCAGCGGCGCCCTGCTGGCGGGCATGAACACGGCATCGGAATATGGCTTTGGGGCCGTGATTGCCGCGCTGCCCGGATTTCGCATGGTGGCCGATGCGCTGCATTCCATCCCCAATCCGCTGGTGCAGGAAGCGGTTACCGTCACTTCGCTGGCCGGCATTACCGGGTCGGCCTCGGGCGGGCTGGGCATTGCCCTGGCTGCCATGTCGGATCATTTTGTGGCATCGGCCCAGGCTGCCGGCATCCCGCTGGAGGTCTTTCACCGGGTGGCTTCCATGGCGTCCGGCGGCATGGACACCCTGCCGCACAACGGGGCGGTCATTACCCTGCTGATGGTCACCGGCCTGACCCACCGCCAGGCCTACAAGGATATTTTTGCAGTCACCATCATCAAGACGCTGGCTGCATTTCTGGTCATCGGGCTCTACTACAGCACCGGCCTGATCTGAATCGTTTCAATCGTGGAGGGAAACATGATGGATACAAGACTGTTCAAGCTGGGCGTTGCCGCCCTGTTTTGTCTGATGACGCCGGGGCTGTTTGCCGCCTGCCACAACAGCGTGGTGCTGGTGCACGGCAACACCGGCTCGCCATCCGACTTTGATAATACGCGCATCGAGCTGCTGGCCCGCGGCTATCCGGCCGGGCAGATTTTTGCGCCGGACTGGGGCAGCAAGCTGTGCGCTGCCTGCAATGACCATCATGGCTCGGAGGAGATTCCGGTGGCCGAGGCCATCGCCGACGCTGTGGAAGCATCCTGCACCGGGAAAATTGATGTGATCGGGCATTCAATGGGCGCCACGCTGGCGGCCCGTCAAATCATGGTGCTGGAGGCGTCTGCGCAAGTGGATACGTTTGTTGGCATCGCCGGGGCCTTTCGGGGTCTGTGGTCGTGCGGCAGCTATCCGTTCAACGTCATGACCAGCACCTGTGGCGCCTGGGGGCTTTCGGTCAACAGCCCGCTGGTCAACAGTCTGAAAGGTCAGCATTTTGCAGCGCGCATGTACTCCATGAAGTCCTGGATTGACCAGATCAACTGCGCCGGCGGGCTGTGCACCGTGGGCGGTGTCCATACCTCGTCAATAGACGGCGAGGACGGCAGCCTGAGCTACGCTTTGGGGCACTTCGGGCTGCTGAGCCAGACCGCTGTTGACCAGGTCGATCTGATCCAGTAGAACGAGCCGCCGGTTCAGTCGGGCAGGTCAAGCTGCCCGGCGGACAGATCGTGTTTTCCCCGCGCCTGTGGCTGCGGGGTATCCGGACGGGGCAGGGGGGTGCCGTTTGTCAGATGGTCGAGTACGGCCTCCAGGGCGTAGTAGGCATAGGGCAGCAGCGGCACGTGCTGCTCACCGAACCCCGGCAGTCCCAGAAAGGCGTCAAAATGTTGCGCCAGGGGGATGTTCCAATAGCGGGGGGCGCGTCCGTTGTCTTTCAGCAGATCCACATAGGGCCTGGAGGTAAATGCGGACGGAATCAGGGCGTCGTCGGCGCCGTGAACCACCCAGACCGGCAGCGACTGCGGCGGCAGGCTGGCTGCCAGCTCCTCAACGGCCGCGCGCAGCTGCCGGGCGTCATCGCCATCTTCGGTCCACAGCCGGCGCAGGCACAGCAGGCCGGTGAATGTCGGGTCGTCCGATGCGTCCGTGCCGCCAACAAGCCCTACGCCATTGCCGGGCGGTATGCCGGAAGCATCGGCCCACCAGGTCTGGCGCTGGCCTTCATCAACGGGTGCCGGCAGGCCCTGCATGTTGACCGTCTGGTAGCTGTATCCGCAGGCCATGTTGCCCACGCCGCGCCGCAGGTAGGCAGACGCATAGCCGGCGGCCACCGAGCGCCACACATCAAAGGCGGTGGTGGTAGCTGCCGTGGCAATGACGTTGTCGCTCCAGCCGCTGTTGTTGAGCCTTGACAGGGCTTCTTCAGCCTGCTGTTCGGCGCCGTCCGAATCCAGCAGCCCGGTATCGTGCAGGCGCTGGCAGCGAGCTGCCCAGGCGGGCGGTACAGCGCCGGCTGCGCGCGCAAAAGGGGTGTCATCAAATTGAGGATGGGCCAGGGCGCAGGGCATCAGCAGCGCGGCTTCGGTCACATAGTCATACAGGGCGCGCCCGCTTCCGGCCAGGTGGACGTTGGGCTCAACCGCCACGACCGCGTCAATCAGACCGGCCTTGTCCAGGCCGGCGGCCTGCAGAACGGCGCCGCCGCCGTTGGACAGGCCGGTGGCAATGATGCGGGTATTGTCGGGCTCAAAGGGAGGGGCATCGGGCAGGGCGTCGTTGAGCATGTCCAGCCCGAGTTGAATGGCGGCCAGCACGTGACGGCCCCAGTCGGCTTCGGGGTGGTCGCCCGAATGGACGTGCTTGACGGCAATGCCGGCATCATCGCTCGCAGTGTTTCCGGGGTCGAACTCAAGTCGGGCCTCGCCCCGTTTTGCGCGCCGCCCGTCCGGCGTGGTTCCGGTGTTGTCGGCAGTATCAAAATATCCCGAGCCTGTGCCCTTGTCGGTGTAGACCACTGCGCAGCCGCGCGGCAGGCCAAAGGCACCGCCCAGCGCAATGGCGCCATAAATGCCCCTTGATCCGGAAGATGGAGCAACAACCAGGCAGCGCTTTTCGGCATCGAAGCTGTCGGGGACCTGCAGCAGAATCTGGAATGGCGAGTCGGCCTCGGGCAGGCGGACCAGTGCGCTGAGCTCGCGTCCGGGCACCTGTGGCATGTGACCGTATTCCTTGCCGTAGCCACCGCGTGCGCCAAGGTCGGCAATGCCCAGCCAGCTTGCCTGAATTGCCCGCTGGCGCAGCTCCCGGGTTGTCGGCTCCCCGGGATCGGAAATGGCGGATGGCCCGGCGACAAGGCCGGCCAGACCAAGGCCGGCGCTGAGCAGGTCATCGCCGTCGCGGTGTTCGGTTATGCGAATGTCGTCGATCTGTTCAGCCGTGAGTGGCTGGTTGTGTGTGTGAGGCGTGGCGCAGCCGGCCAGCACCAGTGCCGGCAGCAGGCCTGCCAGGAATTTGAAGGAGTTTTTGGTCATCATGCCTGAACTCTATCGCATGGGCTGCAAGTTTCCATACAACCAAAGTACAGCAGTACGGGCAGTGGCGTGGCGCTATGCTTGCCCAAGTCTTCATAAACGGACGGATGCCATGTCTTCAATACTAGTGACCGGCGCGGGAAGCGGCATAGGGGCCGGCATTGCCAGAGGGCTGGCCGCGAGCGGGCACGCGCTGATTGTCACCGATCTTGATCCGGATGCAGCGCGCGGGATTGCCGAGCAGATTGTCTCGGACGGGGGCCGTGCGCATGCCATGGCGCTTGATGTCACCAGCGACAGCAGCGTCGATGACCTGGTCAGCCAGCTTGAAGCGCCCGTTGATGTGCTGGTCAACAATGCCGGGCTCCAGCATGTCGCTGCGCTGGAGGATTTCCCGCCGGAAAAGTGGCAGCAGCTGATTGACGTCATGCTTGTGGGGGTTGCGAAACTGACGCGGGCGCTGCTGCCCGGCATGCGTGAGCAGGGTCATGGTCGCATCATCAACATCGGCTCCATTCACTCGCTGGTGGCCTCGCGCTACAAGAGCGCATACGTGGCCGCCAAGCACGGGTTGCTCGGTTTTTCCAAGGTGCTGGCCCTGGAAACGGCCGACACCGACATCACCATCAATACCATCTGCCCCACCTACGTGCGCACGCCGCTGGTTGACAGACAAATAGCCGCCCAGGCCAGAACAAACAACATCAGCGAAGATGAGGTGGTGGATGAGATCATGCTCAAGCCTATGCCCAAGGGCGTTTTTATCAGCATGGAGGAGCTGGCCGGCATTGCCGCCTTTCTGATGTCGCCCGCAGCGCGCAACATCACGGGGCAGACCATCGTGGTTGACGGCGGCTGGACGGTGCAATAGCGCCGCTCCAGTCGCGGCGCAACAATTTCCTGCCGTCGCTGCGGATCGTCGTATTTGACATAGACGCCGGCGGGCATGAAAA
>DATGTG010000033.1:0-5602 GCA_035301965.1 Wenzhouxiangella sp.
AAAAAGACGGCCGTCGAGCAGGTGCGCAAACTCGCGCAGATTGTCGCGGGTATCGGTGGTGGTGATGCGATCCCCCGCCTTGAGCGTGACATCGGGCAGGGGGGTGATGAACACATTCGGGCCGCGCTGGATTTTTTCCACTTTCAGGGTGCCGCCGCTGCGCTCAATGGCCTCGGCCAGCGTCTTGCCAACCGTGTCGCTTGATTTGCGCAGTCGAATTTGCGCGGTGTAGTGCCGGTTGATGGTGTCGTGCATGGCGGCCTGGCGTTCGGGCACCAGCCTGGGAGCGACCAGTCCCAGGTAAAGAACCGAAATGGCCACCGCTATTGCCGCCGGAATGACAAAGTCAAACAGCTGAAAGGGGGCCACGCCCATGTCGGCCGCGACGTTGACCACCAGCAGATTGGTGGAGGTTCCTATGGTGGTGGCCATGCCACCAACAATGCTGATTAGCCCAACCGGCAGCAGCAGCCGGGAAGGTGACTGGCCCGTGCGCACTGCAACACCAATCAGCACCGGCAGCAGCATCACCACAATGGGCGTGTTGTTGATGAAGGCGCTGAGAACAGCGCAAATGGTCAGGGTGGCGAGCAGGGAAAGCGTGGGGGATTATTTCCAGAAAACCGCCAGCGCGCGCCCTACGGGCTCCAGAGCGCCCGAGCGAATAAGCCCCTGGGCCAGAATCATCAGCGCGCAAACGGCAATCAGCGCCTGGTGCCCGAAACCGGCATAAAATTCAGCCGGGTTGAGTTCGCGCCCGCCGGGGCTGGTGTATGGGAAAACCTGAAACCCGATGGTCAGTATGGCCAGCACCACCAGCGAGCTGGTTTCAAGCGGAATGCGATCACGCGAGAACAGCACCAGGGCCAGCAGCACCAGCAGCAGCACGCCAATGGCATGGTAATTTGGCAGTACGATGTTCATGAGCTGCTGATTCTACGCGCAAACCGGCATTGAAGCATGTTTGCATCATCGTGCCCGCCGCGGACCGACGAAGTCGACAGCCTGCAGCCAGGCAGCGCTGATAAACTAGGGCGCGCTGGCCGTCCGCTTTTACCAGGCACTCCAATCCATGAATGAATCCGCCTATCACCTCCATCAGATTGATCCGGTTGCCTTTTCCGTAGGTGGCTTTGCCATTTACTGGTACAGCATGATGTACCTGGTGGCATTTGCCGCTTTCTGGCTTTTGGGGCGGGTGCGCGCCAATCGGGCCGATGCGCCGCTCGCGCCCAAACAGGTCGGGGATTTCCTGTTCTGGGGTGTTATTGGCGTCATTGTGGGCGGCCGGCTGGGCTACGTGCTGTTTTACGGCTTTGACCAGCTGCTGGCCAACCCGCTGTTTCTTTTTCATATCCGCGACGGCGGCATGAGCTTCCACGGCGGGCTGGCCGGCGTGCTGGTTGCCATCTGGCTGTACGGACGCCATCTGGGCTGCGGTTTTTTGCGGCTGGGCGATTTCATCGCCCCGCTGGTGCCCATCGGCCTGGCCGCCGGCCGAGTTGGCAATTTCATTGGCGGCGAGCTGTGGGGGCGTTTGACCGATGCGCCCTGGGCGGTCATCTTTCCGGCTGCGGTTCCTGCCGGCGCCCTGTCCGGCCAACCGCTGCGACAGCAGTATCTGGAAGGTGCGCTGGATGCGTTTGCGCGCCATCCTTCGCAGCTGTACCAGGCGGCGCTGGAAGGGCTGCTGCTGTTTGTGGTCTTGTGGATCTACTCGGCCCGGCCGCGGCCAACCGGTGCGGTCAGTGGCGTATTTCTCACCGGCTATGCGCTGCTGCGCTTTGTGGCCGAATTTTTCCGCGAGCCCGATGCCCAGCTGGGCTTTGTGGCCCTGGACTGGATGACCATGGGGCAGATTTTGTCGCTGCCCATGTTTGCGGTCGGCGTTGTGCTTTTGGCCTGGGCTTTCAGGAAAGCGTCATGAAAACCTATTTGGAGCTTCTGCGCCATGTGCGCACCAGCGGCGTGCGCAAAAGTGACCGCACCGGCACCGGAACGCTCAGCGTGTTCGGCTACCAGATGCGCTTTGACCTGGGCCGGGGGTTTCCGCTGGTCACCACCAAAAAGCTGCACACCCGGTCGATTATTTACGAGCTTCTGTGGTTTTTGCGCGGCCGCACCGACGTGGGCTATCTGCAGGACAACGGCGTTCGCATCTGGAACGAGTGGGCCGATGAATCAGGCAGCCTGGGCCCGATATATGGCACCCAGTGGCGCTCCTGGCCGACCCCCGACGGGCGTCACATCGACCAGCTGACCGAAGTGGTCGAGCAGATTCGCCAGCGCCCCGACTCGCGCCGCCACGTGGTGACGGCCTGGAACCCGGCCGATTTGCCGGACGAAACCAAAACCCCGCAGGAGAATGCACGCGCCGGGCGCATGGCGCTGGCCCCGTGCCACTGCCTGTTTCAGTTTTATGTGGCCGACGGGCGCCTGAGCTGCCAGCTCTATCAGCGTTCGGCCGACCTGTTTCTGGGCGTGCCGTTCAATATTGCCAGCTACGCGCTGCTGACCCGCATGGTGGCGCATGTTGCCGGTCTGCAGGCGGGCGACTTTGTGCATACCTTTGGTGATGCCCACATCTACCTGAACCATCTCGACCAGGTGGACGAACAATTGGCAAGGGAACCGTATCCGCTGCCCGAATTGCATTTGCGCACGGCACGTTCGCGCCTGCAGGATTTTGAATACGAGGATTTCGAGCTGGAAGGCTACCGGTCGCATGCCGCCATTCGCGCCCCAATTTCCGTTTAATGACCGCCTGAAGAATTTACATGACCCGCATCACTCTGGTGGCCGCCATGGCGCGCGCCAACATCATCGGCCGACAGGGCGGCATGCCCTGGCATCTGCCGGCCGACCTGCAGCACTTCAAGCGCATCACGCTGGGCAAGCCGGTTGTTATGGGTCGCCATACGTTCGAGTCGATTGGCCGGCCTTTGCCCAAGCGGCGCAATATTGTTGTCAGCCGCTCGGGCCGGGTCAGCGATGAATCCGTGGAGCGGGCATCCAGCCTGGAACAGGCGCTGAAGCTGGCCGGTGACAGCGAGGTCATGGTCATTGGCGGCGGCGAGATCTATCGCGCGGCCCTGCCGCTTGCCAACCGCATGGAGTTGACCTTTATTGCAGCCGATATTGAAGGCGACACCGTGTTTCCGGCCTGGAGCCGGAAAGACTGGCAGCTGTCGGCCATGCGCACCCGGCCGGCCGATGACCGCAATGCACACGAGCTGGTGTTTGCCCGTCTTGAGCGCATCAGGCCGCCAGGCTGAGCGCGCCAGGTGGTAAAGTTGCCGACCATTCGAGCGGCTTGACCGACATGACCCACACAGCACCAAATCCCCGGGGGCTTGACCCCAACTGGCCGGCCAAGCGCCGCGTTACGCTGATAGGCGCTGCGGTCAATCTCGTGCTGACCGTAATCAAGATTGCCGTTGGCGTGAATGCCCGCTCACAGGCGCTGGTGGTCGATGGCGTGCACTCGCTGTCCGACCTGTTCAGCGATGCTGTTGTGCTGGTGGCGGCGCGCTGGAGCGCCATAGGTGCCGATCACAACCACCCCTATGGCCATCGCCGCATAGAAACCGTGGCCGTGGCCATTGTTGGCGTTGTGCTGCTGGCCGTGGCGGTCGGCTTCATGGTCAGTGCCGCGTCCCATCTTTTCAGTTCCGAACCGCTGCCCGTGCCCGGTCGCATGGCGCTGTGGGTGGCGGTGATCTCCGTCGTTTCCAAGGAGGCGCTGTTCTGGTACACCCGGGCGGTCGGCAAACGGGTCAATTCCAGCCTGGTCATGGCCAATGCCTGGCACCACCGCTCCGATGCGCTGTCGTCGCTGGTGGTCATTGCCGGCCTGATCGGCGCGCAAATGGGTTTTCCCTGGCTGGATGCCGTGGCCGCCATTGTGGTGGCCGCCACCGTGGCCTGGATGGGCGCCAAATTCGCGTTTCAGGCCCTGGTCGAACTGGTGGACACCGGCGTGTCGCGCGCCGAGCAGAAGGCGCTGGGCCAAATCGTGATGTCGGTGGACGGCGTGCACGGCTTTCGCCGGTTGCGCACCCGCCTGATGGGCGGGCAGGTGGTGATGGACGTATGCATATTGCTGGACGGTGACCTGACCCTGAACGATGCCGATCGGCTGGCCAGAAGGGTGCGGCGGCGCCTGCTGAGCGAATCCACCGAGGTTTTCGACGCCGTGGTGGACGTGGCGCCCTGGAAAGACCGCCGGAATTGATGGGCCGGCGGATTTTTGTTGGCGACCTCCAGGGCTGTTTTTCAGCATTTGAGCAGCTGCTGGAAAAACTGGATTTTGACTCAGGCCGCGACCGGCTTTTCCTTGCCGGCGATCTGGTCAACCGCGGTGGGCGATCGCTGGAAGCGCTGCGCCTGGTTCATTCGCTGCGGGATGTCACCACAGTGGTGCTGGGCAACCACGACCTGCATTTGCTGGCCTGGGCCCGCAGCAGTGGCCGCAAGCCCCACCGCGAGTTTGAGGCCATCGTCAACGACCCTCGTGCCGCCGAGCTGCTGGACTGGCTGCGCGGCTGCCCGCTTCTGTGGATGGACCATGAGCGGCGGCTGGCCATGGTGCACGCCGGCATTGACCCGCGCTGGGGGCCGGCAAAAGCGCAGGCTTGCGCTGCCGAGGTTGAGCAGGCGCTGGCGCATCAACCGGCCCGCTTTTTTGAGCATATGTACGGCAACCATCCCGACGCCTGGCATGAAGAGCAGACCGGCAGTGAACGGTTGCGCACCCTGACCAATGTTTTTACGCGCATGCGCTGGAGCACCGCCGGCGGTCGCCTGGACTTGACCGCCCGGGGCGGGCTGGATGATGCGCCCGCGGGTTTTGCGCCGTGGTTTGAGCACCTGAACCCGGCCTGGCAGGGCTGGCGCATTGTGTTCGGGCACTGGTCGCAGCTGGGCGTTTACCGCAATGGCAGCGTGATTTGCCTGGACAGCGGCTGTGTCTGGGGCGGTTGCCTGACCGCGCTGGTTATGGGCGACGGCCCGGAAAGAATTGTGTCGGTGGACTGCCCGCCGGGCTGAGCGGGCAGTGCCTCATTCGGCCAGCAGCTCGGCGAGAACAGGTGCGATTTGCGGGCGCCGACCGGTCCAGATTTCAAAGGCCAGCGCGGCCTGGCCTACCAGCATGCCCAGCCCGTCAGACACTTCGATGGCCCGCTCGCGACACCAGTTTGCAAAGGGCTGGTGGGCCGGGCCGTAGTTGAGGTCGTAAACACGGCCGTCCCCGGCCAGCCAGGCGGGCTTGACCGGCGGCAGCCCCCGGGCATGGCCGGCGCTGGTGGCCTGGATGAGCACGTCAAACGGTCTGTTTTCATCGGCCAGCCCAAAGCCGCCGCCATAAATCTGCTGCGGGCGATCGAAGCGATCGGCCAGCTGTTCGGCCCGCTCGCCGGTGCGGTTGACGATAACCATGGACGAAGGGTTGTGCTTCAGCAGCGGCTGAATCAGCCCGGCCACCGCGCCGCCGGCGCCGACAATCAGCACGCGGCGCCTGGCGATGTCGAGGCCCAGGCGCTTAAAGTCGAGCATCAGTCCGCCGCCATCGGTGTTGTAACCGTGCCATTCCGAATCTGTC
>DATGTG010000034.1:0-3537 GCA_035301965.1 Wenzhouxiangella sp.
TTCATGATCATTGATTGAGCCCCATAAAGCCAGCATCCATGCTACGCCGGGATTTGACGCCTTTCAGCACTTTCGGGCACCGCGACAAGCCAGGCGCTTGAAGCCCTCTCTTTTTCTCCCCATCTTGTTCAGGTAAGCCAACGGATGGAGGTGGTCATGAAACTTTACGGATTTTCCGGTTCCTGCGCCCTTGCGGCGCATATCTGCCTGGCCTGGACGGGCCAGCCCTATGAGTTTGAGCTGATTGAAAAAGACGATCTGGCCAAGCCCAAGTTCAAGAAGCTCAATCCCTACGGCAAGGTGCCCATTTATTCCGAAAGCGACTGGGTGCTGTATGAAAACGCGGCCATTCTCAACTACCTGGCCGACCAACACCCCGAAGCCCGGCTGGGCGGTGACGGCTCGGCCCGTTCACGCGCCGAGGTCAACCGCTGGATGGCGCTGATCAATTCGGACGTTCATCCCACCTTCAAGCCGCTGTTTGGCGCCACGGCCTATCTGGGCGATGAGGCGGCGGTTGAGGCGAGCAAGGACAATGCCCGCCAGCAGCTGCGCGGTTATTTTGAAAAGGTTGATCGCCAGCTTGAAGGCCGGGACTGGCTGACCGGCCAGCGTTCGGTTGCCGACCCCTACCTGCTAGTGACCACCCGCTGGGCACATCTGACCGGCGTGGATCTGGACGGGCTGGACAATATTGCCCGTTTTGAAAAACACATGAATGCCGATGCCGGCGTTCAAAAGGCGCTGAAGGAGCAGAAGCTCAAGCCGCTGTAAGCGGCGCTGCGGCGCGCCTGCATGGTGCGTGCACAGGGCGGGGCCGGCGGCCCCGCTCACGCCCGCTGCGCCAGCCTTGAAACCAGTTCGCCCAGCCCCAGCCCGCGCGATTCCAGCAGCACCAGCAGGTGATAAAGCAGATCGGCGCTTTCGTCCAGCAGCGCGTCATTGCTGCCGGCCACGGCCGCCAGCGCTGTTTCCACGCCTTCCTCTCCCACTTTTTGCGCCAGCCGCTGGCGCGGGCCGTTCAAAAGCCGGGCTGTATAGCTGGCCGTAACATCGGCGCCGCGGCGCCCGGCAATGGTCTGATCCAAATCGTGCAAAAAGGCGAGCTGCGGCGCGGCATCGTTGCCAAAACAGCTTTGCCGGCCCAGATGGCAGGTCGGCCCCTGCGGCCTTGCCAGCACAAGAATCGCATCGGCATCGCAATCACCATAAATGCCCTTGAGATGCAGGATGTTGCCCGATGTCTCGCCCTTGGTCCACAGGCACTGGCGGCTGCGGCTCCAGAAGGTTACCCGGCCGCTTGAGCGGGTGGCTGCAAGCGCCTGCCTGTTCATGTAGCCCAGCATAAGCACCTGCCCCGACTGCCAGTGCTGAACCACTGCGGGCAAAAGCCCGCCGGCCCTGTTCCAGTCAAGGCCGGTCATGGCGCGGCTCCGGCAGGCAGCGCAACCGCCACGCCCTGTTGGTGCAGCCATTGCTTGAGCCGGCCGATATGAATTTCACCGCGATGCAGGGCTCCGGCCATCAGCGCGCCGTCGGCGCCGGTGCGCTCAAACAGGCTGAGAAAATCGCGCTTTTGGCCGGCGCCGCCCGAGGCCACCAGCCGGCCGGAAAAATGCCGGCGCATGGCGGCCAGCTGCTCCAGGTCATAGCCGCGGCCAACCCCGTCATGCGTCATGCAGTTGAGAACGATTTCACCCGCGCCGCGACTTTCGAGCTCGCTGACCCAATCGACCGTGGTCAAGGCTGTTTTGCGGCTTGTATCGGGGCTGCCGGTGTACTGGTGAACACACCAGTTGCCGCGGCCGTCCGGGCGGCTGTCAATGCCGACCACAACGCGCGCCCGGCCCAGCGCGGCAATCAGTTCATTCACCAGCTGCGGGCGGGCCAGCGCCGCCGAATTGACCGACACCCTGTCGGCGCCGGCCTGCAGCACTGCGCGCGCATCGTCCACGCTTTTGATGCCGCCGGCCACGCACAGGGGCACGTTCACAACGCGCGCCAGCCGCTGTATCCAGCCGCTTTCGACACAGCGCCCGGCCGGGCTGGCGGCAATGTCGTACACCACCAGCTCATCGGCCCCGGCGCGGCAATAGCGGCGCGCCAGCGCCAGAATATCGCCGGCATCGCGATGGTTCTCAAAGCGCACGCCCTTGATCACCCGGCCATCGGCCACATCCAGGCAGGCCACAATGCGTCGGGTGTTCATGATGCACCTGCCGCGCGCCGGCCCTGCCCGGCCGCCGTCTGCAGCGCCGCCAGTCCGACGCGGCCCTCGAGCAGGCTGCGCCCGACAATAACGCCGGCCACGCCGGCGTCCGCCAGTGCCCGGATGTCGGCCGCATGGCGCACGCCGCCCGAGGCCTGCAGGCAGACTTCGGGCCAGATTTTGGCAATGGTTTTGTAAAGCGACAGCGCCGGCCCCTGCAGCGTGCCGTCGCGGTCTATGGCGGTGCTCAGCACGTGTTGCGCGCCCGCTTTTCGGTAGCGCACCAGCAGCGCTTCAAGCGCCACGTCGGTGTTTTCCGTCCAGCCGTGAACGGCCGGCTGCCAGCCGCCGGCTGTCGGGCGCACGTCCAGCGCCAGCACAATTTTTTCGGGGCCGTATTTTTGCAGCCAGCCGCAGACCAGTTCGGGCTGCTGCACCGCCAGGCTGCCGATCACCACCCTATCGATGCCGGCCGCCAGCAGGCGCTCGATGTCTGCAGCGCTGCGCACGCCGCCGCCGCACTGCAGGCGCAGCCCGAGGGCTGCCAGCGATGTCATGACATCGAGGTTGTGGGCCCGGCCGTGCCGCGCGCCGTCCAGATCGACCACGTGCACCCGGCGCACGCCCCGGGCCTGCCAGCGGCGCGCCAGATCCCGCGGCGCCGCCGCAAACGTGGTCTGGCGGCTGTAGTCGCCCTGGTACAGGCGCACCACCCGGCCGTCGCGCAAATCCATGGCCGGATACAGTTCAAGGTTGTTGCCGCTCATGCCAGAACACCCTTGGTGCTGGGAATGCGGTCGTGTTCGCGCCTGACGGCCTGCCGCAGACAGCGCGCCACCGCCTTGAAACAGGCCTCGACCATGTGGTGGGCATTGTCGCCGCGCACGCTCAAATGCAGATTGGCGCCCAGCCCCTGACACAGGGAATCAAAGAAGTGCGGCACCATTTCGGTGCTCATCTGCCCTACCCTGTCGCGCGGAAAGCGGCCGTCAAATTCAAGCCACGGCCGCCCCGACAGGTCAATGGCGGCATCCGCCAGGGCGTCATCCATGGGCAGGGTGGCGCCGTAGCGGGCAATGCCGCGCCTGTCGCCCAGCGCCGTGCGCAGGGCTTCGCCCAGCGCCAGCCCGCAGTCTTCCACGCTGTGGTGGTCATCCACTTCAAGATCGCCCCGACATTGGAGCTGAATGCCTATTCCGCCATGGCGGGCAATCTGCGCCAGCATGTGGTCAAAAAAGCCGATGCCGGTGTCAATATCCGCCTGGTCAGCGCGATCGAGATCCACCTCGACCCGCAGCGCGGTTTCGCTCGTATGGCGCTCCACGCGG
>DATGTG010000035.1:0-9976 GCA_035301965.1 Wenzhouxiangella sp.
TGGCGTCGCTTCCATAAGCGTGATCCACCACGTCGTCACCCGGCTCATCATACGGAAGGGCATGGCTGGTAAATCCGGTCAGGCCGTAGTAGCCCCAGTTGCGGCGAACAACCTCTGAAAGGGCGTCCTTGCTGGCATAAAGAAAGCCCAGGCCGAAATCGCCCATCAGCCATTTGTAGCTGGCGCAGGCGGCGAAGTCTACGCCTGCGGATTTCAGATCGAGCGGGATGCAGCCCGCCGCGTGGATAATGTCGGCATACACCCGGATGCCGTGCCTGTGAGCAAGCCGGGTAACGGCTTTCAGGTCATGGGAAAATCCGTTGATTGTCGAGACCAGCGACAGTGAAATCAGGCGGGTATCGCTGCGTATGGCCTGCTCTATGTCGCGAATGTCGATGCGGCCCTTTCTGTCCCTGACAAAGGTGACCTCCATGCCCTGTTTGCGAAGCTCGCTGTAGATGGGCAGCGAGCCGAAGAAATGCAGCGTGTCCGTAATGATGTGTCCGCCGGCCTCGGGAATTCCCAGCGCGCGCAGCACCATCTGTTCACCTGTTGTCGTGCTTTGAACGTAGGTCACTTCGTCGGTGCCGGCATTGACCAGGCGGGCAAATTTTTTGATGGGTCCCTGTGCCGGAAGCTGGTAGTCCTGATATTCGGGGTCCAGGGCGCGGCTGGCGTAATAGTCCTGAACCGCTTGAAGGACACCCAGGCTGACCGGGTGCTTTGTGGCGGCATCCAGGTGAGTGCCCGGCGGGTTGACGAAGGTCATTCCGGCATAACTGCGGGTCGGCAGATCCTGAGGCAGCGGTGCCTGTGATTTTTGGCGGCTGGCGGATATGGCCCAACGGGGAACAAGGGGCAGGGCCAGCAGTCCGCCCAAAAGTTTTCTTCTGGTGAGTTGCATCTTCAGTTGTGCTCACTTTATATGCGGTATGAAAATTATTGAAGTCAAAATTAGCACGGAAGCCTTGATACAGGTTTTTATGTTTGGGCTGAAATGCAGCGCCTGGGGAATTTGTTTTCCCGTTCGGGCTTTATGCCGGGTAAGCCATGCCCGTGCAGGGCAATATGCCTGTGTTTTAAAAACAGAAAGCGCGCAGTCGGGGTATAAAATCAATCTGTTTCCGGCACAGGATTACGATGAGGAATGACCATGAACAAATTGTCAGGCACGTTGCGGCTCAGCATGTCATTTGCACTGTTGTTGGGGCTGGCCACACACGGCATGGCTGGGGATGCCGGCCTGTGTGCCCATGAAGATGCGCATGACTTGCAGGCCGTGGAGGCAGATGCCCGCCTGGAGGCTGACGGCAAGAAGCTGGAATACAAGGCGCGCTGGACGCCGCTGTATCTCGATGACGAAACGGGCTGTCCGGCAGCCGTGATATCAGCCACCTCGTACACCGTGGAAACAGATCCGGCGGGCCGGCGTCCCCTGGTGTTTTTGTTCAACGGCGGGCCGGGCGCTTCCTCGTCACCCCTGCATTTCACCCTTGGGCCAAAGCGCTTGCAGACCGGAGAAAATGGAGAGCGCGTTTTGTCATCCAATCCGGAGAGCCTGCTGAAATATGCCGATCTGGTTTTCATTGATCCGGTCGGCACCGGGTTCAGCAGGAATTTTGCCGGCAACACGCCTTACTGGAACCGTCAGGGCGACGCCGAATCCGTAGTCGCATACATCAACTACTGGCTTGAAAGTCATGGTCGTGCAGACAGCGATTATTATTTGGTCGGAGAAAGCTACGGCGCATATCGACTGGCAGAAATGCTGCCGCGGCTGCCGTCGGGCAAGGCGCGCGGCGCCGTGCTGGTTTCGCCCGCGATTGATTTTGGCGGTCAGAGCGACTCGCCCGGAAACGAGCTGGTGCACGTCAGCCGCCTGCCGACCATGGCCGTGGCGGCCTGGCATCACGGCAAGGCCCACACGGACATTGAGCGGTCTGATGAAAATGCCGAGCGCGTCTGGAAAAGAGCAGGTGCGTTTGCTGAAACGGATTATTTGACCGCGCTGTTCCTTGGAAACCGGCTGGGCGCAGAAGACAGGCACATGCTTGCGACCAGGGTTTCTTCCATGACGGGGGTGGATTTGGCGCTTGTAAAAAAGCATGACCTGAAGCTGCCGGTGCAGGAGTTTTTGAACAGCCTGCTTGACGGAAAAGAGGTCGGGCGGCTCGATGTTCGCATCTCGGCGCCCCGCGAAAGAGAAAGCGCCAGCTCCGATCGGCCCGCCGGCGCCAATGATCCCGCCCTGGGGCTTGGCCAAAGCAACAAGATCAGGTCAGAACCGATCAGGCGCTATTTGGTAAACGACCTGGGGGTGGACACCGATCTCGGCTATTATTCGCTGAATCTTGACCTGAACTTTGAGTGGGATTGGCGGTCAAGAGAAAGGGCGCCGGAATTCAGAGTGAATCCGTCTGAAAACCTGGCCAATGCCATGCATGAAAAAAGCAGCTTCAGGCTGCTGGTTATTGGCGGTTTTTTTGATATGGCTACCCCGGTAAAGGGTGTTGAGCATACATTCACCAGATCCATATTCAGTCCAGGACAAATCGAGTTGCTGTTTGTCCCGACAGGACATTCACCATTTTCAAGCGACCGGTCAAGACCGGCGCTGACCGAAGCAGTGGGGCGCTTCATTCAGAATCAATAGCTTTCGGGCATCAAGCCTTATTCAACTCTAAAACAGACAGGAAAACGGGGTAATCATGAGAGAGCGAAAGTTTGACCGCGTGGACAGGCTTATTCTTGACGAGCTGCAAGAGGATTCCTCTGTCTCGACCATCGAGCTGGCGGAACGTGTAGGCCTGTCCCAGTCACCGTGTTGGCGTCGGGTCCAGCGACTGAAGGATGAGGGAATCATCAAGAAAAGCGTGGCTATTCTTGACCGCTCAAAGCTGGACAATCTGATCTATATCTATGCCTATTTGCGTATGGCAACCCTGAGTGAAGAGGAAAGGCACGAGTTTATTCGCGAGATAGAAACAACGCCGGAAATTCTGGAGGCCTACACGGTATTCGGCGAGATGGACCTGATGCTGAAGATCATTGCACCCAATGTCGAGTGGTACCAGGATTTCATCTTTGAAAAGATTCACCGTCTTCCCGGGGTGCTTGACATCCAGTCAACAATCACGCTCAAGGAGCTCAAGTCCACCACCAAGCTTCCAATTGACTTTCTGCACACGTCTTCCGAGTGAGATGCCCTGAGACCCTTGGGTCTTTAGGGCTGCATGCAGGGGGGAGAAACCGGTGATGCGGTTTTCTGTATCCGTTCCAGGCAAATGAAGCAATTGCCGCAGCGCGGGCTGGCGCCATGCCGCGCAATAAAAGCGATGCGCTGCTTTTCAGGGCTGCTGCTGGCGCTGACTGATGGCCGGCGCTGAAGCAAAGGGCCTGATGCCAAGCACCTGGTGAATTTCCGGCGGGAAAAATATCACGCCATCACTGATCACCATGCGCGGACGTTTGATGGCAGCAATGTCTACGGCGGGGCTGGATTCAAGCAGCACCAGATCGGCACGCTTTCCGGCAGTTATGGACCCGTAAGTTTCATCCAGGCCCAGATATTCGGCAGCGCCGAGCGTTCCCAGATAGAGCGCTTCGGGCGCCGGGATGCCGGCCAGGGTGTACAGTTCCAGCTCGCGATGAACGGTAAACCCGCTGGTGTCATCGGTTCCCGGCAGAAGCTGTATGCCCTGCTCATGGAGCAGCGCCGTGATTTCAAGCAGCTTGTCGAAGCTGTCCAGATAAGCCTGGTCTTCCCGCTCATTTGACAGCGGAACGAAAGTGCGCTTGCGGTAGCGCTGGTATCCAATCGGCATATGGTCCAGGTAATCCCGGTCGCCCGGTGGGGTTTCGCCGGCGCGGCTTGTCATTAGCCGCTCAAGAATGACCAGGGTCGTATCAAGCGCCACATCGCGGCTTTTCATCAGATCGACAGTGCGTTTGACCTGCTCTGAATCGATGTCGATATCCCGGGTGTTCTGCATGGCCGTCAGGCGCAGCGTGGTGCGTGAATCATCGCTTTCGTCAAGCAGCCATCCAAGCACCAGCTGGTTGATATGCGCAATGTCGTTGTAGCCATGCCTCACTGCCTCCTCGGGCCGGACGAAGGCGGGAACATGGCCCGTCAGCTGCAGGCCGCGCTGCCTTGTCCGCTCCCCGATGGGACCGATCCACTGCGGTTTTACAGAGCTGTACAGCTTGATTCTGCTGTAGCCGCGCTCGGCGTACCAGTCAACGGCTTCCAGCGCCTCTTCAAGGCTGTCTGCCACAATGCCCAGCCGGGCGCTGTGCTCGCTGCGGCCTTCAATGAAGCCGGAACGGTCGATGCGCGGCCCGACAGCCCTGCCTTGACGCTGCTGTTTTAAATGATGGAGCAGCCAGTCGTTGTTGTTTCCCATGTCGCGGGTGGCGGTCACGCCGGCCGCCAGGTAAAACAGGCCCGAAAGGTTGGATGTGTGTGAATGCATGTCGTGCAGGCCGGGGATGACATAGCCGCCCTCGCCGTCGATGATGACTGCGTCGTCTGTCGGCGTTGAAAAGTGCTCTTCGGCGGTTACGCTGACAATGCGGTTATCGTAGAGCGTCACCACAGACAGGGGGGTGAACTGTCTTTCATGGGCATCGAAAACGTGCACGTTCCGAACGTGAACCGGCTGGTCAAAGCGGTGCGCCAGTTTTTGCTGCTGCGCTTCCAGATCCTGACGGCGCGCTTCGCCCAGGCTGCTCAGAATCCGGTCGGCCTGCTCGGCGTAGCGGCTTTGCACCACCAGCCCGGCCATGCCTTGCACAAGCGCAAACAGGTTTTGGTGTTCGTCAAGCACCAGATAGTCGGGTTCAAGGTTGATGCCGCTGAGGCGGTATGCAGCCAGTCCTTCGGGAAGGGAGCTGTCTTCGTCCAGTGCCGGGCTTGCCAGAGTTTCGATGCTCATGTGCCCTCCGGGCAAAACTTCCAGCTGGCCATCCGGGGCCTGCAGCAAAAGCCTTGCATACAGCCCCAGGTCCCACGGGGTCATGTCGTTGGCCACATAAAGCTTTTGCTTCCGGGTGGATACTCGGCCCTCGTCCGCCTGGCTGCTCCAGCTGGCAAAGCCTTCGTCCTGACGAAACCGTTCGGAGACCTGGCCGCCCATGAGGGAAGTGCCCTCAATGTCCCACTTCACGGGAAAGCCGTCATCGTCAAGCCGTATTCTGCTGCTGAGCCTGGCGCCCCGCGAATTCTGGTCAACCTGATAGCGAATGTCGAAGCCCTTGCCTGCGCCGGATTCGGTGACCTCGAGTGTTCCGACTTCTTCACCATTCTGGATAACGGAGAGGCTTGGGTGAGCATGAATACCGGCCGCAAAGATCAGGGCCAGCGACGGCAGAAGAGACAGCAGGCGTGCAGGCATGGAGTAACCACTTGCGAGAAAAGTCATGCCGCCAATCTACCTGTAATTCCTGGCCTTTTTATGCCTTTTGAATGCCGGCAAGCGCCCGCGTTTGGAAAAAACATTCAATCCGGCGGCTGCCGGGGCGTGCTTTGGCAGGCGGAATGGGACTGTTCAGGCGGCCGCGCGTGCCAGCCTGTCGTTGACAGCAGCCCAGGCGGGAGATGCGGGCGGCTTTTGAGCCAGAATGCGGCGTGCGCCTGAGCCGTCAAGGACGCGCAGCGCGGCATACAGGCCGCGGGCGTAGGCTTCCGGCCGGGCCGGAAGGCTGAGCCAGCACAAAAAACCGCCCGGATCGGCGGTGTCACCCAGGGCCAGCACGGCCGTCTCACCATCCGGGTTTTTGAGTTCTTCAGCATCGGCAAGAAGCAGCGGCGTGGCCGGCGCATAGTGGCTCTTGAGCCGTCCGGACGCGCGCGGCCCCTCTTGCTGTGCGGCGCGGGCCGGCCGGTAGCCCAGCACGGTTTCCAGCTGGCCGGCGCTGATGCTGCCCGGCCTCAAAATGCGCGCCTTGTTGCCTGTCAGGTCGACAATGGTGGATTCCACGCCCACCGGGCAGGGGCCGCCGTCGATGACAGCGGCGACCTGTTCGCTGTCGCCAAATTCATCGACAACGTGCCGGGCCGTGGTTGGGCTGATGCGGCCAAAGCGGTTGGCTGACGGGGCGGCCACGGCGCCGCCAAACTGCTCAAGCAGGGCCAGGGCCACCGGGTGGCCGGGCAGGCGTACTGCCACCGTCTCCTGGCCGCCGGTGATTTCTTCCGGCACGTGACGCGCCTTGTGCAGCACCAGGGTCAGCGGGCCGGGCCAGAATGCTTCGGCCAGCTGCAGGGCGGCCGGTGGAATTCGGCGCGCCCACAGCGCCAGCGACTGCACGTCCGGCAAATGCACGATCAGCGGATGGTCGGCGGGCCGCCCCTTGGCCGCAAAGATCCGCCTGATCGCCTCCGGGCTGGATGCGTCGGCGGCCAGGCCATAGACGGTTTCCGTGGGCACGGCCACCAGCCGGCCGGCAGCCAGCATTGTGGCGGCCCGCTCAAGGTCGTTTTTGCCGGTGCCCAGCGTGATCACCGCCGGCCCTGCACCTGACGCCAGGCGATGGTTTGCCCGCCGCGCAGGGGCACAATGGTGTCATTTCCGGCCGCAAGCTCGCCGTGCATGTCCCACGGCTTCTTTTCCAGCACAATGCGTTCGCTGTTGGGTGCAAGTCCGTAAAAGGCCGGCCCGTTGAGGCTGGCAAATTTCTCCAGCCGATCCAGCGCGCCGGCCTGCTCGAAGACCTCGGCATACAGCTCGATGGCCGCCGGGGCGGAATAGACGCCGGCACAGCCGCAGTCGGTTTCCTTGGCCGTTTTGGCGTGCGGGGCGCTGTCGGTGCCCAGAAAAAATCGTTCGTTGCCGCTGGTGGCCGCCTTAACCAGCGCGCGGCGGTGCTGTTCACGCTTGATAACCGGCAGACAGTAATAATGGGGCCGCAAGCCGCCTTCAAACAGCGCGTTGCGGTTGTACAACAGGTGGTGCACGGTAATGGTGGCGGCAATGGGGCCGGGCGCTTCACCGACATAGTCCACGGCGTTCTTTGTGGTGGCGTGCTCAAGCACCAGCTTGAGTTCGGGAAAACGCTTGCGCAGCGGCTCAAGATGGCGCTCTATGAACACGGCTTCGCGGTCGAAAATATCGACGTCGCTGTCGGTGACCTCGCCGTGCATGAGCAGCGGCAGACCCTGCTTCTGCATTTCCTCAAGTACTGGATAGACACGTGCAAGATCGCGCACGCCGGCATCCGAATGGGTGGTGGCGCCGGCCGGATAATATTTGACGGCGTGCACAAAATCGCTGTCGGCAGCCTGGCGAATGTCGTCCGCACTGGTCGTCTCCGTCAGATACAGCGTCATCAGCGGCTCAAAATTGCTGTCGGCGGGCAGGGCGGCCAGGATACGCTCGCGATAGGCGCGGGCGTCCTCCACCGTGCGCACCGGCGGCCTGAGGTTGGGCATGATGATGGCGCGCCCGAAGCTGCGCGCCGTGGCATCCATGACGGCCTTGAGCATGTCGCCGTCACGGACATGCAGGTGCCAGTCGTCGGGGCGAATCATTTCAATTCGTTGCACGGCAGGTGAGTTCATGTCTGGGCCAGAAGGGCATTCTATACTGTCCGAACAGCGCCGGGACGGGCTGCCGGGCGCTCAAAAGTCAGTCAACAACCGGGTAGCGGGCTTCGCCCCAGTGGGCGCGGGCGTTGTCCATCATGATTTCAATCACTGTCGGCACCAGCTCCCCCATGATGGCGTTGGCGTCGCGCAGCTGGTCGCGGTTGACGCGGCTGTTCCAGGTGGCGCCGCCGTGAACCAGCTGGTTTCTGAGCGTGTACAGGCGGCTGAAAACAATGCCCAGCACATCGCCGGTGCGGTGTTCGGCCAGCGCCCGGTTGGCGCCCGCTCTGGCGCGCCTGAATTTTTCTTCCCAGTTGCGCCCGCCTTTCAGCCCGTTCAGATGGTCCCAGAACGGCTGGAAGATATATTTCTGGTCGAGCAGGACCCGAATGGGCCCGGCGTACTGGGTCCAGATGACATTGGCCAGCCGCTTGTTGCCGTCAAGATCGGCCAGGCGCTGCAAAAATTTTCTGAACAGCCTTGATTCGGTCAGCTGATACTCGCCCATTTCGTTGGCGTAGGCGGCGTTGAAGGCAATCCACAGAAAAATGAAAGTGCCGTCCTCATCACGGCAGCGCTCGGCCCGGTCAAGCCACGACAGGGCCCGGTGCACGCGCAGGGAAAGAAACTCCGGCCAGCCTTCGCGCTCGGCGCGCTGTCGGGCCTTGAGCGTTTCATAGCTTGTCTGCATTGATGTCCCCCGTTGGTCATCCGGTTTTCAGGGTAGCGCAAATGCCCGCTCCCGTCATGTCACGACGGCGGGCTGGTTGCCGGGCCGGGCAGGTTTTGAGCCACAACGGGAAAGCGGCGGGGCGCAATGAACAGCACCATAAGCATCAGCACGGCACCGACCGTCATGCCGACATACAGATTGCGCGTGGCCAGCGCAATGCTGGCGCGCAGATAATCAGCCACGGCCTGGGCCGTGCCGCCGTCGGCCAGCACGGCAATGATGGCGTCCATGGAGTCCGGCAGCTGCGCCTGCAGGTTGCCCGGCGCCCCGGACAGGCGGCCGGCGATGCTGCTGTTGAAAATGGCGCCGAAAACGCCCGCGCCCAGCGTCTGCCCAAGATAGCGCGAGAACATGTTGGAGCCGGTGACCACGCCCCGCTGGGCCCAGCCGACCACCGCCTGCTGGCCAACCAGCAGGGGCGTGGACAAAAGCCCGAAGCCCGCGCCAAGCAAAATCTGGTCCAGAACAATCAGCCACACCGGCCGCGGCTGCGGCATGAAGATAAAGCCCAGCGCCGCCAGCACCATGAGCACGGTGCCGGTCATGGCCGTATCGCGAAAGCCGACGCGCAGATAAAGCCGCCCCGACAGACTTGAAGCGGTTGGCCAGCCGATGCTGATGCTGGCCAGCACCAGCCCGGCGGCAATGGCGCCCTGGCCGCGCACCGACTGCAAAAAGGTGGGCAGATAGATGCTGGTGGCCATCATCACCGCGCCCAGGCCCAGGGTGGCCAGGTTGGCGCCCACCAGGGTTTTGTGGCGCCACACCCAGCCGGGCATGACCGGTTCGGCCGCTCTTTTTTCAACCTGCACCAGGCCGAGGCCAAAGCTGGCCGTTAGCGCTGCAAGCAGGGCGCTTTGCCACGACCACCAGGCCCAGTGCCCGCCGCCGCGCATCAGTCCGACAATCAGGGTGGCCAGCGTCAGCATGACCAGCACCGCGCCGGCATAGTCGATGCGGTGCTGCCGGCGCTGCACCGACTCGTGCAAAAACAGGCCCAGCAGAACCATGGCCGCCGCGCCAATGGGCACGTTGACCAGAAAAATCCAGCGCCAGGAGGCGTAATCGGCAAACGCACCGCCCAGCAGCGGCCCGGCAATGGCGGCCATGCCCCACACGCTCGACAGCCAGCCCTGCACGGCGGCGCGTTCGCGAATGGAATACAGATCACCGGCAATGGTGTTTACGGTGGCCATGATGGCGCCGGCTCCCAGCCCCTGGATGCCGCGAAAGACAATCAGCTGCAGCATGTTTTGCGACAGTGCGCAGGCCACCGAGCCGACCAGAAAAACCACGGCGCCAAAAAACAGCACCGGTTTGCGGCCGTACAGATCGGCCAGCTTGCCGTACACGGGAATGGTGACGGTCTGCGCCAGCACATACACCGAAAACACCCAGCTGATCAGGCGCAGGCCGCCCAGGTCACCGACCATTTGAGGAATGGCCGTGGCCACAATGGTGGTGTCCATGGCGGCCAGCATGATCATGCACATCAGGCCGGGCAGCACCCAGCGCCGCGGATCGGAACCGGCGCGCCGCTTACTGGATTTTTGGCGGGACAGATTGTTCATGAGGCAGGTTCATGATTCAGGCGCGTTATCATAACGGCATGGACAAGACAAGCGTTCATTCATTGCATGAGAGCGACACGGGCA
>DATGTG010000036.1:0-9618 GCA_035301965.1 Wenzhouxiangella sp.
CAGCAGCTTTGTGTGGGGCCCGTTTCTGCTGATTCCGCTGCTGCTGGGCGCAGGTCTTTATTTGACCGTGCGCCTGGGCGGCATGCAGTTCTTCAAGCTTGGTGTAGCGCTGCGCCTGGGGCTGCTCAAGCGCCGCGACCCCGACTGTTCCGGAGACGTGTCCCAGTATCAGGCGCTGACCACCGCGCTGGCCGCCACCGTGGGCACCGGCAATATTGTCGGCGTGGCCACGGCCATTGCCATCGGCGGGCCTGGTGCGCTGTTCTGGATGTGGGTGACCGGACTGGTGGGCATGGCGACCAAGTACTCCGAAGCCTTTCTGGCGGTGCGTTTTCGCGGCACCGACTCGGCGGGCGAAAAGTCCGGCGGCCCGCAGTATTACCTCGAGCGCGGCATCAAGGGCCCGCTGGGCAAGGTGCTGGGCATTTCGTTTGCGGTGTTTACCGTCATTGCCTGCTTTGGCATTGGCAACCTGACCCAGGCCAACGCCATTTCCGCCAACGTGGCCAACAGCTGGTCAGTGTCCACCTGGGTGACGGGCCTGATTACCGCCGTGCTGGCCATGACGGTGCTGGTGGGCGGCATCAAGTCCATCGGGCGGGTCACGGCGGCACTGGTGCCCATCATGATCCTGTTTTATTGCCTGGGTGGTATTTACATCCTGCTGGTCAACGCGGCCGATGTGCCGGCGGCTTTGGGCATGGTGTTCAGCGACGCCTTTACCGGCACGTCGGCGGTGGGCGGTTTTGCCGGCTCGGCCATCATCATCGTCATCCAGTTCGGCGTGGCGCGCGGGTTGTTTTCAAATGAATCGGGTCTGGGGTCGGCCGCCATGGCCGCTGCGGCAGCACAGACCGCCCATCCGGTCAGGCAGGGCCTGGTGTCGATGACGCAAACGTTCATAGACACCATTATCGTGGTCAGTTTTACCGGTCTGGTCATTATTACCACCGGCAGCTGGTATGCGACTGATCCGGCCACCGGCGAGCAGCTCAGTGCCGCGCTGATGACCGCCCAGGCGTTCAGCCACGGCCTGCCGGGACAGTGGGGCAACCACCTGGTCACGGTCGCGCTCATACTGTTTGCCTTTTCCACCATTCTGGGCTGGTGCTATTACGGTGGGCGCAACGTTGAGCGGCTGTTCGGACGAACCTGGGTCATGCCCTACCGGGTCATTTTTTCGCTGGTGGTCTTTGTCGGCGCCATTGCCGAACTCCAGACCATCTGGACGCTGTCTGACGTCATGAACGGGCTGATGGCCCTGCCCAACCTGATTGGTCTGCTGCTGCTGTCGGGGCTGATTGTGCGCGAGACGCGCCATTACCTGCGCCATGATCCGATGCTGGAGGCCGACAAGGCCACCATTGAGGCATTCATGGCTGATCAGCCGGGGTGGGACGAGTGGAAGGCCGGGGATGAAATCGGCTCGTCACGACGCGGCATTCTGGGCGGCAGCGACCGCACGCCGGCCTGACTTTGACGGACTGCGGGACAGTCGTCCCGCAGCCAGGCTCTTGGGGTCAGGCGTTCAGGACAGGGCCGCCAGCGCGGCGTCGTAGTCCGGCTCGCTGCCGATTTCGTCCACCAGCTGGGCGTGCAGCACCGTGTTGTCGGCGTCCAGAACAACCACGCCGCGGGCGGCCAGCCCGGCCAGCGGGCTGTCGGCCAGTTCAACACCATAGTTCTGCAGGAAATCGCGTCCGCGCATGGTGGACAGCATGTTGACGCGCTCCAGTCCTTCGGCGCCACAGAAACGCGCCTGCGCAAAAGGCAGGTCGGCCGAGATGCACAGCACTTCGGTGTTGTCCATCTGTCCGGCCAGCTCGTTGAAGCGGCGCACGGATGTTGCGCACACATCGGTGTCGATGCTCGGAAAAATATTGAGCACCTTGCGCCGGCCGGCAAAGCTGGCCAGGTTTTTGTCGTTGAGGTCGTTGTCGACCAGGCTGAAATCGGGGGCCCGTGAGCCTGTTGACGGGAACTGGCCGCGAAGCTGAACCGGATTGCCCTTGAAAGTTACCTTGGACATGATGTTCTCCTGCTGTGTGCTGAATATGAGTGATCCGTGGCGGGCTGTGTGGTTGCACAGGGTCACAGGACAATGAGGGGACAGGTCAGCGGCAGCAAGGCTGCAGCATGACCTGTCCGTTCACATGAATATGCAGGTGGCGGCGGTCCGATTCAAGAAGCCTGCTTCGCTGAAAAGGATCGCCGGCGGTCGGGCGCCGCTGCCCGCAGCTGCCGCCGGCTAGTTGCCCAATAGGGGCCACAGCCAGTAGTAGCCGGCGGCACCCGCCGCGCCAACGGCCACCAGGCCGATGGCCCATCGCAGCCATGTTCTGGCCGGTGCGGGCCTGACGTCCTGCAGCACGCTGGGCGGCCGCAGGCCCGGGGCCTGCAGCACAAAGCGGTGTTCGCCCAGACGCAGCTCGTCGCCCGAGCGCAGCGGACGTCGGGCCGAAGGTTCGCCGTTCACCTCGACGTCGCCGGCCGGTTCAAGCATCAGCACTTCGCCATCGAAAACAATGCGCGCGTGTCGTTCCAGCAGGTCTGCAAGCTGCAGATCGGCATCGTTGGCAGAGCCGATCGAGGTGTCGTTTTGCAGCGGGTAGTTTTTGCCGGTATTGGGGCCGGATGCGGCCTTGAGTCGAAACTGCATGACCATGACGGCGTCAGACGTGATCCAGCGCCGCCGACAGGTCGCCAATCAGGTCATCCACATCCTCGATGCCCACCGACAGCCGGATCAGCGAATCGGAAATGCCGAGCTTTTTGCGGTTTTCCTCTGGCACCGAGCCGTGGGTCATGATGGCCGGGTGGTTGACCATGGACTCAACGCCGCCCAGTGATTCGGCCAGCGCGAAGATGCGGGTATTTTCAAGGAATTTGCGCGCCCGCTCCAGGCCGCCGCCGACGTCGAAGCTGACCATGCCGCCAAAGCCCGACATCTGTTTTGCGGCCAGGTCTTTTTGCGGGTGGCTGTCCAGGCCGGGATAGATGACGCGCTCGACCTTGGGGTGCTGTTGCAGCCATTCGGCAATCTTGCCGGCGTTGTCGCAGTGGGCCTGCATGCGCAGTGCCAGGGTCTTGACGCCGCGCAGGGCCAGGAATGAATCAAACGGGCCCTGAATGCCGCCGGAGGCGTTTTGCAAAAAGCCGACGTCCTCGGCCAGCTTTTCATCGTTGACCACAACGGCTCCGCCAACCATGTCGGAGTGGCCGTTGAGATACTTGGTGGCCGAATGCACCACGACATCGGCGCCCAGCGCCAGCGGACGCTGCAGCGCCGGGGTTGCAAACGTGTTGTCCACCACCAGCAGGGCGCTGGCCGCGCGTGCCATTTCGGCCATGGCGGCAATATCAACCATCTTGAGCATGGGGTTGGTGGGTGTTTCAACCCAGATCATTCTTGTCTTGTCGGTGATGGCCGCGCGGGCGGCGTCGAGATCACCAAAGTCGACAAAGCTGAAATCCAGCCCCGATGAGCGGCGTCTTACGCGCTCGAACAGCCGCCAGCTGCCGCCATACAAGTCGTCCATGGCCAGCACATGGTCGCCGGGGGCCAGAAGATGCATGAGGGCGTCGCTTGCTGCCGTGCCGGAGGCGTAGGCAAAACCGTGGCTGCCGCCTTCCAGGTCGGCAATACAGGCCTCCCAGGCCGCACGCGTGGGGTTCTGCGAGCGCGAGTATTCGTAGCCCAGATGCTTGCCGGGGCTTTGCTGAACATAGGTGGAGGTGGCATAAATCGGCGTCATGATGGCGCCGGTTGAAGGATCCGGCGACTGGCCGGCGTGAATGACACGGGTTTTGAAATTGTCTGTCATGGTTCTCTGTGAAGTAAAAAGTTGACGTTGCGGTCGGCGTTATTCCCGGCCGGGCCGGCTGATTGTCACATAAAGCGCGTCACGAGGTGATGCGCAGTGTGGCCCTGAAGGTTATGCGTTGCGGCTTGTTTTGCGCAAATGGTTGACGACATCGATGCGCGTGATCAGGCCGACAAATTTCTCGCCGTCGAGCATGATGACGGCGGCGCTGCTTTCCAGCTGGGCCATCAGTCTGTCGATGGACTCATCAACCTGCAGGCTGGCCGGATTTTGTCTCATGATAGTGGATACAGGGTCGGCAAACCGTCCGGAGTTTTGGGCCACCGCCGCCAGCAGATCTGCATCCGTCACCAGTCCGGCCAGCTTTCCGTCTTCCATGACCGGCAGCTGTGAAATGCCGTTGAGGCTCATGCGCCCCTGTGCATTGGCCAGGGGTTCGCCGGCGTTGATGGTGACCACGCTGCCGCTGCTGGCCGGGCGGGCAATGAGATCGAGCAGGTTGTTGCGCTTTTCCCTTTCAAGAAAGCCCTGTTCATGCATCCAGATGTCGTTGTAGAGCTTGGACAGGTATTTGTTGCCGGTATCCGGCACCAGGGTCAGCACGTTTTTCGGCGTGGTTTGTTCACGGCAGTATTTCAGCGCGGCAGCGACCAGCGTGCCGGTGGATGAACCGCCGAACACGGTTTCCTTTTCAAGCAGCTTGCGTGCGGTGGCGAAGCTTTCGCGGTCTGATATGGAATAGGCCTTTTTGACGTTGGAAAAATCGCTGATAACCGGCAAAAAGTCCTCGCCGATGCCTTCAACCATCCAGCCGCCGGCATCGTCGCGCAGCCTGCCGCGGTTGATGTAGTCGGCCAGTATGGAGCCTTCCGGGTCGGCCAGCACCATTTCCAGGTTGGGCGCCGCCTTGGCAAAGTAGCGCGACAGCCCGGTTACCGTGCCGCTGGAACCGGCGCCCACCACCACGGCGTCCAGATTGCCGTCCATCTGCCTGAGAATTTCGGGGCCGGTGTCCTCTTCATGGGTTTTGGGGTTGTCGTGGTTGCCGAACTGATTGATGAAGTAGCTGTTTTCAGTCTCTGCGGCCAGCTTTTCGGCCATGTCCTGGTAGTACTCCGGGTGGCCCTTGCCGACATCGGAGCGGGTGATGATGACCTCGGCGCCCATGGCCTTGAGATGATCAACCTTCTCACGGCTCATCTTGTCGGGCAGCACAAGAATCAGCCGGTAGCCCTTGCGGGCTGCAACCAGCGCCAGGCCCAGCCCGGTGTTGCCCGCCGTGCCTTCAATGATGGTGGAGCCGGGCTTGAGGTCACCGCGCTTTTCGGCCGCCTCGATCATTTTCAGCGCGATGCGATCCTTGATGGAGCCGCCGGGGTTGGTGTCTTCCAGCTTCAGATACAGCGTGCAGGGCCCGGTGTCGAGATTGTTGACGCGAACAATGGGCGTGTTGCCGATCAGGGCGAGGGTATTGGCGTAAATGCTCATCAGGCTGGGTCTTTGGACTGGATAGTGGTCAGCCGCCCAAGATAACCCAGCGGCTTGAGCCGGGCAAGTTCGGCCCAGGTTAAAAGGGCCTGGGTTGAAAGGGCCGGAGCCGATCGGCTCCGGCCAAAATGCGGGATTGTCAGGCGGCCTGGATTTTTTGCAGCATCCAGGTCAGCCGGTCCTTGGCGCGCAGTTTTTCACGCTTGAGTTCGCTCAGGGCAAGATTTTCCATCGGTGCGGTGCCGTTTTCGGCAGCGGCAATCCGCTTGTCGAGCCCCTGGTGGTGGCGATAAAGGCGCCTGAACTCGACGTTTTCATCAAGCAGGGATTCCAGCTCTTCCTCGCGGTTTTCGAACATGGGCATGCTCCTTAGGATTGGATGGATGACAGAAAGACGCAGACAGGCTCTGCGCATTGACTGCAAGGCCGCCTTGCAGCGGTCCTGCAAGTGCTCTTGCAATTGCAATTGCTCTTGGGGAGATGGCCGGACGCACCCGGTGCCAGGGACTGACGGTGTCCTTGCAGAATCCGGTCGCGGCAGGTGCACTCGAAAAATCAGGCATGTCACCTCTATTTATAGCGCCAGAAAGGCGCTGACGCAAGCGCGACCTGAAACTGCAGCGCCAGGCTTTCAGTCGTTGAGCAGAATGACGTCAACGCGCCGGTTTCGGCTGCGGCCCTCGGCGCTGTCATTGCTGGCGATGGGGAAGTCCTCGCCCATGCCCACGGCGCGGATGCGGCCGGCATCAACGCCCAGGTCAACCAGGGCGTTTTTGACCGCCTCGGCGCGCTGTTCGGAAATTCGCAGATTGGCGCTGGTCGAACCGGTCGAGTCGGTGTGGCCCTCGATTCTGACTTGTTTGCCAGGCTCGCCCTGAAGGAGCTCGACCACGTCGGGCAGCTGCTGGCGCGCTTCCGGTTGCAGGATGGTTTCGCCACTGGCAAACAGCACATCACCCAGGGTGATGACCACGCCGCGGTCGGTTTCGCGCAGCTCGAGATATTCAAGGCGGCGGCGCAGGGATTCTGCAGCTTCGGTGGCCAGCTGGGCTTCGCGTCGCGCCAGTTCGATTTCACTGGCCCGTGATTCGGCCAGGCGGCGCGCTGCGTCAGCTTCCTCGCGCGCCTCGCGTTCGCGCTGTGCCGCCTCCTCCCGCAGCTGGCTGGCGGTCATGGCCTGCCGGTGGGTGCGCTCGGCTTCTTCGCTGGCGGCCTGGCTTTGCAGCAGGGCGTGTTCGGCTTCGCGTCGGGCCTGGCGCACTTCGAGGCGGCTGGCGTGCAGCAGCAGGCGTATGCGCTCGGCTTCCAGGGCTGCAGTCTGCTCCCTGGCCTGGACGCGGAATGCCTCGGCGCGGGCAATTTCCAGGCGCTTGCCAGCAAGTTGAATGCGATGGGAGAGCTCGGCTTCGGAAAGCCCTTCCGAGTGGGCAGCACGCACGGCGCGCTCGGCGCTGGCCAGCTCCAGCGGTACGCGGTCGGAAAGCTCGGTGTCGGCGCGAAACTCGGCCAGGTCATTGTCGAGGTTGCGCAGCGCCGAATTGTCGCGCGGTGGCTGGGTGACACAGGCAGACAGAAAAACCGCGGCGGCCGTCAGCGCGGCAATGGAAAGCGGACGTGCAAAAGAATTCCACGAAGTCATGGCTGAAGGGCATCCTTGCCGAATACGGAGATAAGGTCAGAGCGGATCTGGTCGAGTTCTTCCTGCTTGTCCTGCAGCTCGGCGCGCGCCAGCGCGGCCTGGGTGCGCACCAGGGCAAGCTGGGCCTCCAGCTCGGCGCGCTCGCCCAGCCTGCGGGCTTCCTGGGGCTTGTCGTCTGCCAGGGCGTTTTCGGCCGCCTGCAGCCGCTCGCGCGCCAGGCGCAGATCAATGGGGGCGTATTCCGCAGCATCGGCCGACTCGGCCAGCTCAATGGCCTTGCGCGCGCCGTTCAGCATGGACGGGTCGGGCGGGGTGGTGGCACAAGCGACCGTCAGGACGACGGCCAGCATGATGACAAACGGGCGCACGAAGCTTCTCATCGGTAATGCATCCTCGCTAAACAATCATCCAGCGAGCGCGGAATCAGGCCGCGTCAGGCTGATTTTCGGGCATGGCCGCCTGCACGGCTGGCAGGGCCCGCAGTTGGTCACAAATTTGCTGAATGCGCGTCAGTGAGCTGATGTCGCATTCAAACCTGTCGGCATTATAAACCTGTGGCAGCAGACAGCAATCCGCCAGTGTCGGTTTGTCGCCATGGCAGAAACGCCCGGTGTCGGGGTGATCAAGGAGCTTTTCAAAGGCGTTCAGGCCGGTGATGGTCCAGTGGCGATACCACGCCAGCCTGGCTTCTTCATTCAGGCCGGCCTGACCGGTCAGGTATTTGAGCACGCGCAGATTGCTGAGCGGATGGGTGTCGCTGGCAATGACCTGCGCCAGTGCGCGCACGCGGGCACGCCCGGCGACGTCGGCGGGCAGCAGCGCGGGGGCCGGGTGCCTGTCCTCAAGGTACTCGATCATGGCCAGCGACTGGGTGATGATGGTCTGTCCGTCGACCAGCGTTGGCACCAGCATTTGCGGATTCAGTCGGGCGTAATCGGCGGCGAACTGCTCGCCGCCGTTGCGCACCAGGTGGACGGCCTCAAGGCTGTAGTCCAGCCCTTTCAGGTTGAGCGCCATGCGCACCCGGTAGCTGGCTGATGAGCGCCAGTATGAATAGAGGGTCAGGCTGGTTGCGGCCATTTTGTCTGCGGGTTCTTTTTGGGTCAACGCTGGTATTGAACCACTTCCTGGTCGATGGCGCCAAAAATGGATTCGCCCGAGCGGGTTTTCATTTCAATGCGCACCCGGTCACCAAACTGCATGAAGGGGGTTGAAGGCTTGCCGTTGGCAATGATTTCCAGCATGCGTTTTTCGGCCAGACAGGAGGCGCCCAGGCGGGTGTCCTGGTTGGCAATGGTGCCCGAACCGATGAGCGCTCCAGCACCAAGCGGGCGACTTTTGGCGGCGTGGGCAACCAGCTCGGCAAATGAAAACTGCATGTCTTCGCCGGCCTCGGGTTCGCCAAAAAGCTCGCCGTTGTAGTGGGTGAGCAGCGGCAGATGAAGCTTGCTGTCGCGCCAGTCGTCGCCCAACTCGTCGGGGGTAACCACCACCGGCGCCAGCGACGAGCGCGGCTTGGACTGCAGAAAGCCGAAGCCCTTGGCCAGTTCGCCGGGAATCAGTCCGCGCAGCGACACGTCGTTGAGAAGGGTGATGAGCTGGATGTGGTCGGCACACTCTTCGGCATCGGCCCCCATGGGGACATCATCGGTAATGACAGCGATTTCAGCTTCAAAGTCAATGCCCCAATCGGCATTTTCGACTTCGATGGTGTCGAACGGCGCCAGAAAGCCGTCGGATACGCCCTGGTACATCAGGGGGTCGGTGAAGAAGCTTTCCGGAACCTCGGCGCCGCGCGCCTTGCGCACGCGCTCAACGTGCGGCAGGTAGGCCGAGCCGTCGACAAACTGGTAACAGCGCGGCAGGGGTGCCGCCAGGGCGCGCATGTCCAGCTCAAAGCTGTCGGCGGCCCGGTTGGTCTGCAGATCGTCAAACAGGCTGGCCAGCCGGGGCGCCGTGTTGCTCCAGTCTTCGAGCGCGGCCTGCAGGGTGGGTGCAATGCCGGTGGCCTTGACGCCGCGGCTCAGATCGCGGCTGACGACGATAAGCGTGCCGTCGCGGCCGCCTTCCTTGAGAGTTGCCAGTTTCAATGTATTCTTGCCTCTGTGTTATTTCTTTGCGGGTTTCCAGCTGTTGACGTAGCCGGTCCATTCAATGCCTTCAGCGGCGGCGCCGGGGTCAAGCGCATCGCGGGTGTCAATCATGACGGCCACCTCATCGGTGGACGCCTTTTTGGGCGTGAAGGCATTTTTCATCGCGGCCGGGTGCGGGCCGTGGGTAAATCCGCACGGGTGATGAGTCACCATGCCCGGATGAATGTTGTCACGCGAGAAAAAGTCGCCGGCATGATAGAACAGCACTTCGTCAAAGTCATCGTTGTTGTGAAAGAAGGGCACCTTGAGCGCGTCTTCGGATGACTCGAACGGGCGCGGGGTGAATGTGCATATCACCAGGCGGTTGGCCACAAAGGTGCTGTGCACCGACGGCGGCAGATGGTAGCGATGGCTGACCAGCGGGCGAATATCGCGCCAGTTGATGCGCACCGGGGCCAGATCGCCCTTCCAGCCCACTGCATCCAGCGGATTGAACGGGAAGGTGACGGTTGAAATCCGGTTGCGCCGCTTGATTTTGACCTGCCATTCGTTTTCGTCCTGCTGGGCCTTGAAG
>DATGTG010000037.1:0-8242 GCA_035301965.1 Wenzhouxiangella sp.
CCGGCACTGGCGGGGGTGTTTTTGGTAATGCTTGGGGATCGGGCGCATCTGCGCATATCGAGCGCACGGTAGTGTCCGGCAACGACGCCGATGATGCAGGTGGGCTTTCGGTCTGGGGTTTTGAAACAGTCAGCCTGATCGACAGCCGGGTCTCGGACAATACAGCTGCCTACTCCAATGGCGGTATGGAATTTCTCATCGAAAGTGACAATGCCCAGCTGACCATTAGCGGCTCCACTCTGAGCGGCAACAGCGCAGCAAACGGGGCGGGCGCCGGATTCGCGGCCATCACCAGTTACACCGGCAGTGGCCAGACCACCATCCGCAACACCACCATCAGCGGCAATTCTGGCGGCGATCTGGGGGGACTGGAAATTGCAATGTATGGTTCCGGCAACGAGGCCGTATTCATTGATGGCGTGACCGTAACCGATAACGACGGAGACGATATCGGCGGGCTGGGTTTATTTAGCTATCTGGGCGGCTCGGCGGGTTTTGAGATCCGCAACAGCATCATTGCCGGCAACACCTCGTCCGGCGGCGATGCAGACCTGGGCATGTCGCACGGCTCGGTAGATGTTGACGTCAACTACACGCTGCTGGGCGCGTCTCCGTCATCGCCTGATTTCATTCTTGATGCGGTCTCTCAGGCGCTGGTGGGCGAAGATCCGGTGCTTGGGCCTTTGGCCGACAATGGTGGGCCCACGCCCACCCACCTGCCCGGCGACAGTGGTGCCGGCGTCAACGTCATTCCATCGGGCACCAGCGGCTGCGGCGATGATTTCGATATCGACCAGCGCGGTGACCCACGCCCCGAGCCGGGCGGCAGCGATTGCGATCTGGGCAGCGTTGAGCTGCAGGACAACGGCGGCGGTGACCCCGACCCCGATCCTGAGCCCCGGGCCGTGCCGGTTCCGGTCAACCAGCCCCTGGCGCTGGGCCTGCTGGCCTTTGGCGCCGGGCTGCTGGGTCTGCTCGGACTGCGCCGCCGGCGCGCTGGCTGACCATCAACAGCCTGAACAAACTGTGAAATGTCAGCGGCCGGGGTATATATATCCCGGCCGCCCGTTTTTAAGGGCATGGAGCCGGCTTTTTCGTGGTGGTTGTGCAGGCCTTGTTGTGCGGCTGCCTCAACACGCCCTGGAAGGGCAGTGAAATATCGGGGCCGGGCTTTTGCATCAGCCACCGTTATAATCCTGGATTGACAGAACGCGTCAGCCTGCAAATATGCTCGAAGTCGTTATTTTGGCCGCCGGCGAAGGTCGGCGCATGAATTCCAGCCTCCCCAAGGTGCTGCAGCCTTTGGGCGGCCGCCCCATGCTTTCCCGCCTGCTTGAAACCGTTCGTGCGCTTGGACCCAATGCCATCCACATGGTGGTTGGTGCCGGTGCCGAACAGGTCAGACAGGTTGTGGCGGACGATGCCGGGGGCGACGGTATCCGCTGGGTGCTGCAGACCAGGCGTCGCGGCACCGGTGATGCGCTGGCCCAGGCGCTGCCGGATATTGATGCGCGCTCGCGCGTTGTGGTGCTGCCGGGCGATATGCCGCTGATTCGGGCCGGGACGCTCAAGGCACTGCTGCAGCTCGATGCCGACCTGGCCGTGCTGGGCTTTGTGGCCGATGATCCGACTGGCTACGGGCGCCTTGTGCGCGAAGGGGAGCGCGTGGCGGCCATTGTCGAGGAAAAGGATGCAAGCGCCTCCCAGAAGCGCATCAGGGAAGTCAACAGCGGCGTGATGTGCGCCCGGGCCGGTGATTTTTCCGACTGGCTGAAGCAAACCGACTGCAACAATGCCCAGGGCGAGTATTATCTGACCGACTGTGTTGGCGTGGCGACGGCCGGCGGGCGGCAGGTGGCTGCCGTGCTGGCCGATGATGCCGGTGAGCTGCTGGGCGCCAATGACCGCATCCAGCTGGCTGCGCTGGAGCAGATCTGGCAGCAACGCGCACGCAGGGCGTTGATGACGGCCGGCGTCACTCTTCTTGATCCGGTCCTTGTGCACGTGCGCGGCCAGGTCATAGCCGGGCGCGATGTGCAAATAGACATCAATGTGGTGCTTGAGGGCGACAATCGCCTGGGCGATGACGTTTCAATCGGGGCCGGTTGCGTGCTGCGCAACTGTGATCTGGCGGCGGGTACACGTGTCGAGCCCTTGAGCGTGTTGGAAGGCGTGCGCACCACCGGCGCATGCCGAATCGGTCCCTTTGCCCGGCTGCGACCCGACACTGAGCTGGCGGTCGGCGTCAGAATCGGCAATTTTGTCGAATTGAAGAATGCACGGCTGGACAAAGGTGCCAAAGTGTCGCATCTGAGCTATATTGGCGATGCGCAGGTGGGCTGTCGTGCCAATGTGGGTGCTGGTACCATTACCTGCAACTATGATGGCGTCAACAAGCATCGCACCACGATAGGAGATGATGCCTTCATTGGCTCCAATTCGGCGCTGGTGGCGCCGGTGGACATTGGCCGGGGCGCCACGATTGGTGCCGGCAGTGTCATTACAGCCAACGCTCCGCAGGGGCAGCTGACCCTGTCACGCGTGCCGCAGCGCAGCCTTGAAGGCTGGAAAAGGCCGCGGCGCCGGAAAAATGATTGATCGCAGGGGTTGGCGTCCGGCGCCTGCCTGCGGTATTCTCGCCATGTTGAAAATTTTACTTGTGAGTCCAGTTTAAAAATGCGTAGACGTCACCGCCCGGAAGAAGAAGCCGAGATCAACATCACACCCATGCTTGATGTCGTCTTCATCATGCTTATTTTCTTCATTGTGACCACTTCTTTCGTGCGCGAGGAGGGGCTGGACATTTCCCGGCCGTCACAAAGTGAAGAGAAGGTGGTTCAGGACGACGACATCCTGCCGATTGTTGTGCGTATCGATCACACCAGCCTGATTACAGTCAACAAGCGTCGTGTTGAAACCGATGCGCTGCGGGCCAATCTGGAGCGCGAATATGCGCAAAGCCCCAAGTCGCCGCTGATTGTGGCCGCTCACCCCGATGCGGAAGCCAATGCGCTGGTAAAAGTGCTCGACTCCGCCAACGTGGTCGGCATGACCAATATTTCGGTCGCCACCGAGTCTCAGTAATAAAAGCCGGCAAGCCATGAACGAACAGAACAATCTTGAACCGCAGCTGTCTGAACAGGACAAGACAACCAACACCTGGGCCATGGTCTTGCACCTTTCGGTGCTGTCAGGCCTGGTGGTTCCACTGGCCGGACTGATTGTGCCTATCGTGATCTACCTGGTCAAAAAGGACGAGTTGCCCGGCCTGAAGCCGCATGGTGATGTGGTTTTCAACTGGATGATCAGCGCGCTGATCTACGCGATTGTCAGCGTCATTTTGATGATTGTTCTTGTCGGGTTTTTGTTGGCGCCATTGGTGGCCATTTTGAGCCTGGTCTTCCCCATCATTGGTGGCATCAAGGCATCTGATGGAGAAGTCTGGCCATACCCCCTGTCCATCAGGTTTTTCAAATAAACAGCCAGTCTGTTTGCCGGGCCGTGGATGTCGGCCCGTTCAGGTCCCCGGTCGGGGTTGAGGTCAATTCGTGAAAAAACAAAAGCCGGCGCTGGTATACAGCAATGTGGTGTTTTTTGTCGTCAGCGGTCTGCTTGGCTTTGTGGCTGCCCCGCTGTGGGGGCTGTTTTTCGGCTTCAGCGGCTGGACGTGGGCCGTGGCCGGCATATTCTGGGTCTTCAGCGGCATGTCCATTACCGCCGGCTACCACCGCCTGTGGTCGCACCGCACCTACAAGGCCGCCTGGCCGCTGCGCGTATTCTTTGCCGTGTTTGGCGCCCAGTCGCTGCAAAACTCCATTCTGGTGTGGGCCGCCAGGCATCGGGTTCATCATCGCTATGTCGATGATGCCGAGCGCGATCCGTACTCCATCACCAGCGGTTTCTGGCATGCCCACATGGGCTGGATGACCCGGCACTGGCCCACCAGCAAGATAGACTTTGACCAGGTGCGTGATTTGCAGCGCGACCCGGTGGTCATGTGGCAGCACCGTTTTTACTGGCCGCTGGCCTGGTTCATGAATTTGGGCCTGCCACTGCTGCTCGGCTGGCTGGTTGGTGATGTCATCGGCATGCTCCTGCTGGCGGGCGCCTTTCGCCTGGCGTTTTCCCAGCACTGCACCTTTTTCATCAATTCGCTGGCCCATACGCTGGGGCGCCGCCGCTACAGCCTTGAAAACACGGCCCGCGACAGCGGCATTGTTGCCCTTTTGACCTGGGGCGAGGGCTATCACAATTTCCATCACGCCTTTCAGTTCGACTATCGCAACGGCATTCGCTGGTGGCAGTTCGATCCGGGCAAATGGGTGATTTCAGCCGCCGCGCTTTTGGGGCAGGCACATGATCTGCGCCGCATCCCGGCCTTCAAGATTCGGCGCGCCAAGCTGCAGGTGCTGTTTCGCGAGCTGCGCAAGGACTGGGACGGCAAGCCCGAAAACAAGAGCTGGGTGGCCACGCTGGAAAAGGAATACACCCAGTTCAAGGAAACCATCGCCCAGTGGCAGGCCGTTCAGGCCGAGCGCGTGGCGGCCGGCAAGGCAGCGCTCAACGACAAATGGCATCGCACCGAGCTTTCAACCCGCTACCGCGAGCTGGAATACAGGCTCAAGATGCAGGCCCGACGTCTGGTGACCTTGAGACAAGCGGCCGTGGGCGTCTAGGCTGCCTGCGGCGCAGAACCAATACGAAAAAACTCGCGCGCCGTGGCGGTGGTTTCCGCCGCCAGCTGATCGGGGGTTGTATTGCGACAGGCCGCCACGGTGCCGGCAATCCAGGGCAGCCAGCGCGGCTCGTTGCGGTGTGACCGGACCCTGGGGCGCAGATTGCGCGGTTTCAGGTAGGGCGAGTCGGTTTCTATCATCAGCCGGTTCGACGGGATTTCGCCAATGAAATCCTTGAGGTGATAACCGCGCCGCTCGTCGCATATCCAGCCGGTGATGCCAATATGACAGTTCAGCGCCAGATAGTCGCGCAGGGCCGCGTGCGAATCGGTAAAACAGTGCACCACGGCGGCCGACAGATGCGGCCGAAATTCACGCAGGATGGCTACAAAGTCATCGTGGGATTCGCGCTGGTGCAAAAACACCGGCTTGCCGCAGTCGACCGCCAGCTCCAGCTGTTTTTCAAAAGCTTTGCGCTGCACCGATCGTGGCGACAGGTCGCGATGGTAGTCCAGCCCGCATTCGCCCACCGCTACCACGTATTCATGGCGGTGAAGCTCGGCCAGCACGCTGAGCGTTTCGGACGTCAATTGAACGGCGCGATGCGGGTGGATGCCGGCCGTGGCATAGAGTGAGCCCGGGCGCTTTTTGGCAAGTTGCAGGGCTTTCAGGCTGCCGTCTTCGCTGGCGCCGGTCACAATGATTTGAACAACGCCCTGGGCCCGGGCCGCCTCGATCACGGCATCACGATCATGATCGAACGATTCGTCGGTCAGGTTACAGCCAATATCAATCAGTTCCATGGCGCCGGATTGTACCCATACCGGTCGCCAACGTGGTCAGTTCAGGCGCAGCTTGAGGATGTCGGCCATTTGCGGCGAGTTTTTTGGCGTCACCAGATCGGCAAGCGTGTACTGGTCCAGCGTTTTGAGAAAAGCCTGCAGGGCCTCGTCAAGCATGGCCGGCAGCGCGCAGATCGACGTAATGACGCACTGGTTGTCCGGGCGAAAACATTCGGTCAGGCCAAAGTCCGGCTCCATGTCGCGCACAACCTTGCCCACCACGATTTCACCGGCAGGTCGGCCCAGGGTCAGCCCGCCCCCGCTGCCGCGCGCGGAATCCACGTAGCCCTTGAGTGCCAGCTGGTGGGCCACTTTCATCAGGTGATTGCGCGACACCCGGTAGGATTCGGAAATTTCCTGGATGGTGGTGCGTTGCGGCGCAATCAGCGCCAGCTGCATCAGGACACGCAGTGAAAGATCGGTCTGGTGGGTCAAGCGCATAAGTCTGCCTTCAGCCCGGTCGCCCGTCGGCGCGCGGTGCAATGAGTATGGGTGTGTACACGATGAGAAAGAGCGCAAAGGCGGCGAACCACGCAGCCGAGCTGAGCAGCAGCCCGCCGCGCCAGGGCAGCCAGCCCAGCGCTGTGACCAGGCGCACAACAGCTGCAGCCATGATCAGAACATAAATGCCGATGCCACCGCTTGCCAGCTTCAGTTCCCTGCCGGTGTGGCCCACGGTCACCCGCGTCATGACGGCAACAATCAGAACCGCCATGGCGCCCGGGCCCAAGGCGTGCAGCCATACCGTTGACAGCGGTTTGCCAAACAGCTGGTTGGCTGCCAGCAGTAGCAGGCCCAGTGGTATCCAGGCGTAGGCGGCGTGCAGAATCCAGACCAGGGCATCGCTGTGGGTCTGCCAGCCGCGCCAGCCGATAACCCGGACAGCGTTGGCCACACCGGCCACGGCAGCAACCGCACCGTTGATCGGCGCCGGCGCACCCGCCAGCATGGTCAGCACCAGCAGCGCGGTGGCCGAGACCGACAGTGTCTCAACGACCGGCCGGGTTTTGACCGTCACGGGGGCGCGGCCGCTGCGCATCAGCCAGTTGCGCGTGAATGCCGGCGTAATCCGCCCGCCGATAATCACCATCAGCAAAACGATCAGCATCACCATGCCCAGCTCCACGCGGCGCACAAGGGCAAAATCATTGTTCCACCAGCCGGCATGGAACAGCAGATTGGCCAGCGCCATGGTGGTAACCACTGCCACCAGCGGCAGGTTGCGATAGTTGCCTGATCCGACAATCACGCGTCCGGCGTAGACGGCAACTGCAAACAAAAAAGCGCAGTCGATGACAAGGATCAGCCAGTGCGGAAGCGTACCCGCCAGCCACATGGCAGCGCGCCCGGCCAGCCACAGGCCAAACAACGCCTGCAGTTTGGCGCCGGCCAGCGGTGCGGAGCGCGTCCAGTTGCACATGGCGGTCAGCAGAAAACCGGCAATGGCGGCCGGTACAAAACCAAACAGCATTTCATGGCTGTGCCACTGCATGTTCAAAAACTTGCCGTTAAGCGGCCAGCCCAGCAACAGCACGCCCAGCCAGCCGCCGACCGCAAGGATGGCGTACAGGCCAACGGCTATGAAGAAAGGACGGAAAGGGTAGGCCCACAGGGCGGAGCGTTTACTGGCTGGGGCAGCGAGCGTGTCGGTTGTCATTGTCAGGTTCAGGTTGGGGTTCAACGTGCGAAGGGCGGGAGATGAGGAAAATGCCGACGGCGACAAACATGGCCAGCACCGAGTAAAAAATGCGCGCATCGGTGCCGCTGAGCCAGAGAATGGCGGCGCTGAAGGTCATCAGCACAAAGGCCAGAATCTTGGCCCTGAGCGGAATGGCGCGGTGCCTGTGCCAGGCACGCAGCGCCGGGCCATAGCGGGGATGACGGAACAGCCAGAAACGAAAGCGCGGCGAAGCCCGCGACCCGGCCCACAGCGCCACCAGCAGAAATGGCGTGGTCGGCATGACCGGTAAAATCGCGCCTGCCGCCGCCAGGCCCAGCGCCAGCCAGGTGACAGACAGCCACACCCAGCGATAGATTTTTGAGCCCGGCCTGATCATGCCCGAAGTATACATTTTTAAGCGGAAGCATGGGCAGCCAACAGTGGCTGTATTTCCATTATTGCCGGCAAATCCGGTACAATCACCGTCCGGCCAGCGCATGGCCAAACAGCGCGTGCCGGCTTAGCTCAGCTGGTAGAGCACCTGATTTGTAATCAGGGGGTCGGGGGTTCGAATCCCTCAGCCGGCACCATCAAGACAGCGCAACGTGCTGTTTTTGCTGGTCAATCAAGGCACTGGCCGTCTTCATGTCCCCAAAAGCACCCTCGCCTTAAGCTTCCTGTCCTGTTTTTTACGACTGTCGCAAAGTGCATCCACCATGCATGTGCACATGTTCAAGTGACCGCTTTTGATCACCCGGACAAAATCAGCGTCACGAACCTGCCCCGGTTTTTCGAGCGCCTTTTTTGTATAGACTTCAGGACAGACTGACAACGCCCATCATCCACGCAAGCCGGAAGGTTTGAGCATGCATCACCACAATCACAAGGATGGTCCCGCCTCGGATCACAACAGCCATGACAAGCACGCCGGGCACAGCGCGGAGATGTTTCGCGACAAGTTCTGGCTGACGGTGGTGCTGGCCGTTCCCACGGTGGTGTGGAGCGAGATGATCCAGCAGTGGTTTGGCTACGCGGCGCCCCGTTTCCCGGGCTCGGATTATATG
>DATGTG010000038.1:0-2971 GCA_035301965.1 Wenzhouxiangella sp.
CATTGAAATAGCTCCGCCGCCCGTTTCCCTTGAAGAGTTTCTGCACGACACGGACAACGACATCTCGAAATTTCCGGCCCATGTGGAACAGCAGCTTGAATGGCTCTTAAATCAGAACCCTAACAACTCGCTTGAAGGACAAAAGCAAAAAGGCAATCAACTTGCCGCGCTGAGCTGTGGAGGGTTCCCTATTGGATCAACACGTGTTGAGCACGTTCAAAATTGCGTGGCTAGCGTTAAAAACACTTACATGTGCCAAGAATACTCCATTGATGGCCAAGCGCGAGCTGATTGGATCCTGATTGACAGTCAATACATTCCCCGAGATGTTGACGAAATTTGTAACTACTAACTATAAAAGACGTCCAGCATACTTGTGATCGGACGTTATTTAATACCTTCACCCTCGCGCCGGCACCGTTCCGGCGCGGCGGGCGGTCAGCACACCGCCCGCGGCCAGCACAACCAGGCCGGCAATGGCCAGACGGGCCGCCAGCGATGCGGAACCGCCACCCAGCGCCATCAGCATGCCCATCAGGGCCGAGGCCAGCGAAAACGACATCAGCTGGGTGGTGCTGACCGCCGCGGCCGCCCGCGCACCGTCCGCAGCCTCTGCGCTTGAACTCATGGCCACCACGCCCAGCGACGGCCAGGCCATGCCCACACCGCAGCCGCACACAATCAGTGCCAGCGCCCAGCCGGCGACCACCAGCGCGTTTGCATCGGCAACTTGCAGCAGGCAGTAAGCCACCAGCCCGACCGTCATCAACACGGGGCCGCGACGTATGGCGCGCTGCGCCCGCTCGGGCGAAATGGTGGAAAAGAAGAACTGCGTGCCCGTCCAGCCCAGCGAAATGGAGGCCGCCATCAGGCCGCTGACAAAGGGCGACAACCCGCCCATCTGCTGAGCATACAGCGGGATGAAGTTTTCCAGCGTCACGCCCGCACTCAGGGCGGCAATAGTCAAATAGGCCCATTTGAGCGTGCTGCCGTGCTGATAGGTCAAGCGCGGCAGCACGGTATGGCGGGCGCGCTTTTCGGCCATGAAAAAACCCGTCAAAACAGCCACGCCCAGCGCAAAAAGCATCAGCATGGGCCAGCCGGCGCTGACCACGCCGGCCAAGCTGATGAGCGCCACGGCCGCAATCAGCGCCAGCAGCGGAACCAGGGGCAGCGGGCGATGCCCCCCCGACCCGCGGACGCCGGCAAAGGCCCGCCCGGCAGCGACTGCCAGCCCCACCGACGCCAGCGTCAACAGCCCGTATGCTCCGCGCCACAGCCCCAGACCGGCAAACAGCCCACCCAGCGCCGGCCCGATGAGCAGGCCGATGCCCCACATGGAGGACACCGCCGTCATGCCGCGCGCCCAGTGACGCTGCGGCAGCGCCGTGCGAATCATGGCAAAGCCCAGCCCCACCAGCAGGCCGCCGCCCAGCCCCTGCAGGGCCCGGCTCAAGATGAACCAGGCGATATTGGAGCTGGCTGCACTCACTGCGGTGCCCAGGCCAAACAGCACAAAGGCCGCGACATAGGTTCTGGCCGGCCCGTGGCGATCCATCATCGGGCTGACCATCAGCGTTGACACAATGGCCACCACCACAAACGCCGTGGTGACCCAGGCAAAGTAGCTGAAGCCGCCAATGCTTTCCACGATGGTGGGCATGAGCGCGGCGGTGAAAAACAGGTTCATGGAATACAGCAGCACGCCGCTGCACAAAACCGCCGTGACCACCAGAAGCCGGCCCTGCAGCAGATCGCTCCAGCGATCGCGACCGGCGGCCGCAGCGAATGACTGTTCGTTCAATGTATTTGCATCCCGATGGAAAATCGTTCAGTTCAGCCTGCGCACCGCATCCAGCCTACAGAATCAGGGCAAACAGAATCAGCCCCAGCACCACCCGCCAGACCACAAACGGCTGCATGCCCATGCGGCTGATCAGCGCCAGAAAAAAGTGAATGCAAATGTAGGACACCACCGCTGACACCGCAAAGCCCAGCAGCAACAAATCCCAGGGCGCACTGGCTGCGGTCATCAGATCACGCAGCCCCAGCACCACCGCACCGGCGATGACCGGAATGGACAACAGAAATGAAAAGCGCGCGGCGGCCTCGCGCGACATGCCAAGAAACAGCGCCGCTGTCATGGTAATGCCCGAGCGCGAGGTGCCGGGAATCAGCGCCAGCGCCTGGGCCAGCCCGATGATGACCACATCCCTTAAACCCAGCTGGTATTCGTTGCGGGCGCGCTGACCGCGCAGGTCGGCCCAGCCCAGAACCAGGCCAAACACGATCAGCGAGGTGGCCATGATCCAGATGGCGCGCAGCCCTTCTTCAGCCGCGTCCTTGAACATAAAGCCCAGAACGGCCGCCGGGAGGGTGGCAATGATGACCCACCAGGCCAGGCGCGCATCCCGCCTGCTTCCGCGACCGGCAAACGAGCCCAGCCAGGCGCCGGCCATGCTGATCAAATCACGGCGGAAATACCACACCACCGCCAGCAGCGAACCGGCGTGCAGAATGATGTCGAAATCCAGCCCCTGGTATTGCTCGCCGCTGATCCAGGCATAGATGACCAGATGCGCCTGGCTCGACACCGGCAGGAACTCGGTTACGCCCTGAATCAGGGCAAGGATGACGGCTTGCAGCCAGTCCATGGACAAAATTCCGTTCGATGAGAAAGAAGCTGAAAATGCTGTCGAGCATGGTAACCGATCGCCGGGAAGCTTCCACGAATCATCAACGCATATGTCGCTATACGGTCCCCGTTTTCGTTAATACGATTAGAGCTGCCATACAGGGCACTTAAAAACCCAAGGATTCCAACCATGCTTAAAACCGTTTCGCATCTGATGATTCTGACCGTCTTTGCGCTGGCATCGGCATCGCTGGCTGCCGCTGAAAACGACCAGCCCGACTCGCCTGTTGACAGCATTCTGGTGTTTGATGCGTCCGGCTCCATGTGGGCACGCAT
>DATGTG010000039.1:0-2645 GCA_035301965.1 Wenzhouxiangella sp.
TACCAAACAGGTTGAGATCAGGCCTTCTTATTCAGCTGTTTATGGGACAGCAGTGATTTGTTGATTAAATGGGTGGGATGTAAAACCGACAGAGCCGTGGAAGTTTCATACCGCCAACTCTAAAACAAGACTACAAGCCACCCGAGAGGAACTATACCACACCAGCATCCGGCAAAAGCCAACCCGACAGCGTGCTTTTCCGGCCATTGAGAAGGCCGGCGCCCGGTATCGTCACCATTGAGCAAACAGAGAGTCGTGAGGTTTTGCAGGTTGGCGCCGGGGCACGAGGTGCAACGCCAAAGAAAGGCTTACGGCTGCGGAATGCGGGAGTTTGCCGGACCGGTTACCAGCTGAAATCGGCAAGCCGGTTCCAGGGGATGACGTCGATGTCCCGGCGAACCTGGGATTTGTCGCCGCCGTAGACCAGGCGCAGGTCGGGTGGTTTGTGGCCGGTTTGCTTTTCATCAAGCTGGCGGGCGAGGGCGGGCAGGGTCTTGAAAAACGAGCTCGACAGGGTCTGGCCCGACTTTACTTCCACAGCCGTCAGAGTGCTGCCGTTTTCGATCAGTATGTCCACTTCCAGTCCACGGGTTTGGCGGAGATGATAGATATTGCGGGCAGGCAAGTTGTGGTGTAGCCGATGTTTCATGATTTCTGCGGCAGCCCAGGTTTCAAAAATTGGACCGCGCAGCGGGTGAAAGGCCAGCTGGTCCGGTTCGCGTATACTAAGCAGTGCGCACACCAGCCCGCTGTCAACAAAATGCAATTTTGGTGTCTTGACCCAGCGGGCGTTGTAGTTGGTGAACCATGGTGGCAGGCGCCAGATGAGAAAACCTGCTTCCAGCAGCGACAGCCAGTGGCTGATGGTGTTGTGGGATACGCCAGTATCATTGCCCAGCCTGCTCAAATTGATTTCCTGCCCTGTCCTGCCGGCAACCAGGCGCATGAAGGTTTGAAAGGTGCTTAAATCGCCAATGGCCGCCAGGCGTCGAACATCGCGCTCCACATAGGTGCTGATATAGTCCTGAAGCCAGTCCGCCGGCGAAATGTCGGACTGAAAGGGGCGCGGATAGCTGCCTGACCAAACGGTTTCCCACAAGGTATTGGGTGCGTTGGGAAATTGCTGAAGCTCATCATATGAGAGTGGCATCAAATAACGGATGGCAACGCGGCCGGCCAGTGATTGGGCTGCAGCCTGGCTGAGGGTCAGGTTTTCCGAGCCGGTCAGGATGAATTGGCCGGAGGTCGGGTTTTCATCCACCAGCACCTGTAGATAGCTCAACAGCTCTGGGGCGTGCTGAACCTCATCAAGAATTGCCCCTTGGGGAAACTGGGCCAAAAAGCCCCTTGGGTCTTCAGTTGCATATTCTCTGTCATCGACTGCTTCAAGATTGACGTAGGGTTTATCACTGAAGCAGTGCCTGACTAAAGTTGTTTTGCCCGATTGGCGAGGGCCGGTCAACAGCACGACCGGCAGCTGGTGCGCTGCCTCAATCAGGGATGGTTGTAGTACACGCTTAAAGACTGCCATGCACCAATTGTAAGTCAGGCTTACAATCCGTGCAATTGATTGCGAGGCAAACCGTTTGGCTGGTAAAAATTGCTGCGCGCATTCGAGCCGTCCGAATGATGGCGCGCGGTTGGGCAAGTCTGTGTTTTCAGGTAGGCTTGAGTCTGGTCTGAGGGTGTGTCGCATGTCCGGGACTGGGTTTCAAAATCGATACGAGTGGTGCGGCCGGCGGGCTTTAATGATGCTGACCGTGCTCTTGCCCATGCTGCTGCCCGCGCTGGCACAGTCGCAGTCGGTGAGTTTCGAGCAGGCCTGGCAGCTTTTGGAAGAAGGCAGCCCGGTGGTGACAGGCGACCGGGCGGCGGCCGAGCGGGCCCGGGCCGAGGTGGATGAGGCGGCGGCGCGCCACTGGCCGGAGCTGAGCGTGGACGCGCGGGCCACGCGCATGAATGCGCCCCTGGAGCTGAGCCTGGACCCGGTGCACCGTCTGCTTCGGGGCCTGGGCCTGGATGTGCCACCCGACGTGATGCCCGTGAGCTGGGAACTGCAGCGCCGTCAGTTCTATAATTTGGGCCTGAATGCCGTGTGGCCGCTGTATGCCGGCGGCAAGATCCGCGCCGGTGTGGCGGCCGCCGATGCTGCGCTGGATGCGGCACAGGCCGACGCCAGTGCCGGATTGGCCGATCTTCGGCTGACCCTGTTTGAACGCTATTTTGCCCAGGCGCTGGCCGAACAGGCCCTTGAGGTGCACGAGCAGGCGCGCGCAAGCCTTGAGCAGCATCATGCGGATGCCGTGCTGATGCAGGAGGAGGGCCAGGTGGCGCGCGCCGAAGTGCTGCGGGCCGCGGTGGCGCTGGCCGAGGCCGAGCGCGATGTGCACACGGCCCGCCTTGATCTGCAGTTGGCCCGCGAGGCTTTGGCCGTGCTGCTGGGCACCTCCGGACCGCTGCGGGTTGATACACAAATGCCCACGCTTGTGCCGGCACCGGAAACAGACTGGATGAAAAGCGTTGCCGAAAGCGAAAACCCCCGCCTGGCCAGCGCCCGCGCGCAGCGGCAGCGTGCCGAGGCCGGCTGGAAGGCGGCGCGCGCCGAGCGCCTGCCAACGGTGGCCGCTTTTGCCCGTCACGAACTG
>DATGTG010000040.1:0-4709 GCA_035301965.1 Wenzhouxiangella sp.
GTCGCGATCGACAAACAGCCATTTTCCTTTCATGCCTTCCGTCCCTCGTCCTTCTCAAGAATGCTGACCAGCCGCGCCATTTCGCTGACCGTGCCAATGCTGATGCGCAGCGCATTGTGCAGCCCGGGCTGGTCCTGAAGCGTGCGCACGGCAATGCCCGCCCTGTCCAGCCGGCGCTCGGTGCGGGCCGCATCGGCAAAGCGCACGCACAAAAAGTTTGCTTCGGAATCCATCACTTCGATGACCCCGGGCAGGCAGGCAAGGCGCAGCCGCAGCGCGTTGCGCAGGCGCACTATTTCCCTGACATGCCCGAGCATGGCCGCTTCGCCGGCTTTACTGACCGCCTGCAGGGCGGCCTGTGTGGCCGGTGCCGCCAGCGGATAGGGCGGCTGAACCGTGCGCAGCGCCGCAATCACCCCGGGCTGGGCCAGCACCGCGCCAATGCGGCTGCCGGCCAGTCCCCACGCCTTGGACAGGGTGCGCAGGACGACCAGATTGGGGTGCCGGTCAAGCAGGGCTGTGGCGCCGGGCCTGTCGGCAAACTCGATGTAGGCCTCGTCCACCACCAGCAGGGCCCGGTGCTGCAGCGCCTCGGCCAGCCGGCCAATAACCGTGGCAGCGACCAGGCCGCCGGTCGGGTTGTTGGGCGAGCACACAAACACCAGCCGCGCACGGTTGCGGCTGGCCGCCACAATCGCCGGCGGGTCGATACTCATGCGGCGGCCGCGACGCGCCACGGCAATCCACGGCGCGCCGTGCAGCCGGGCCGCCACCTCATACATGGCAAAACTCGGCGGGCAGCCCGTCACGGCATCCACGCCGGGACGGCAAAAGGCGCGCACCAGCAAATCAATGGCTTCATCGCTGCCGCGCGTTACCAGCAGCTGTCGGGGTTCAACGCCATACAGCCGGGCAAGCCGGCTGCGCAACGCCTGCGGCTGCGGCGCCGGATAGCGGTTCAGCTGCCCGCATAGCCCCCGGGGCCAGGGCAGCTCGTTGGCGTCAAGCAGCGCTGTATATCCGCGCCCGGCGGTTCGCGGCACCGGCTGGTAGCCGGCAAAACCCCGCAGGTCATCACGCAGCCAGGGGTGCATCTTCATGGCCCGCCCTCCAGCGCTTCAAGCCGCACTTCAACCGCCTGCGCATGGGCTTCCAGCCCTTCGGCCCGCGCCAGCGCGCAAATATTGCCGGCCAGGCCGCGAATGCCTTCGGTGCTCAGTTCCTGCACCGTGATGTACTTGCAAAAGCTGTCGACGCTCAGCCCGCCCAACACGCGCGCCGCGCCGCCGGTGGGCAGCACGTGATTGGTGCCGCTGGCATAGTCACCCGCCGATTCGGGCGACCACGGGCCAAGAAACACCGATCCGGCGTTTTCAACCTGCGGCAGCAGCCGGCGCGGCTCGCGCACGTTCAAGATCAGATGTTCGGGCGCGTAGCGGTTGCTGATTTCCACCGCCTGCGCAATGCTTTCCGTCCGTATCAGCCGACTGTGCGCCAGCGCCGCCGACGCAATGCCGTGGCGCGGCAGGGCGCGCACCCTGGCTGACAGCTGTTGGGCCACTTCGTCCAGCAGCTGCGAGCAGTCGGAAATCAACAGAACCTGCGAGTCCGGCCCGTGCTCGGCCTGCGACAGCAAATCTGCCGCCACAAAAAGCGCATCGGCCGAGCCGTCGGCGATGACCAGCAGCTCCGACGGGCCGGCCGGCATGTCGATGGCTGGCCCGCCGGGGCGCTGCGACACCTGTCTTTTGGCTTCGGTGACCCAGGCATTGCCGGGGCCAAAAATCTTGTCGCAGGCCGGCACGCTTTCGGTTCCAAAAGCCATGGCGGCAATGGCCTGGGCGCCGCCCAGCCTGAACACCCGCCGGATGCCGCACAGCCGGGCCGCATACAAAATGGCGGCGTGAATCTGCCCGCTGCTGTCCGGCGGGCTGCACAAAACAACCTCACTGCAGCCGGCCAGGCGCGCGGGTATGCCCAGCATCAGCGCGGTGGACGGCAGGGGCGAGCTGCCCGCCGGCACGTACAGGCCCACCCGCCTGACGGGCCGCGCAACGCGCTCGCACACCACGCCCGCAGCGGTTTCAACCCGCACTGCCCGCCCGGCAGCGGCGTTGTGAAAGGCGGCGATGCGCAGCGCCGACGCCCGAATGGCCTCCTTCAGCTCTGCCGGCAGCTGCGTGTCGGCCGCGTCCAGATCGCGCGCTTCCACTTCAAGCGCTTGCAGATCGCAGCCGTCGTGTTGACGGGTCAGATCCCGCAGCGCCCCGTCGCCGCCGCGACCCACCTGCGCCAGAATCCGGGCCACCCGCTGTTCCAGATCGGTGTTTTCGGGCACGGCGGGGCGAGCGAGCAGCGCGCGCCGGGCCCCGGCGTCAAGATTCCGCCAGTCGCTGATGATTGGCGCGACCGGCGCGGCCGGCGCGGCGCTGTCAATCAGGGATTCACGCATTTTCATGACAGCATTTTCTCCACCGGCAAAACCAGCAGCGACTCGGCGCCTGCGCTGCGCATGGCTTCAAGGTCCTGCCAGTCGATACTGCCGCTGCACAATGCCTGCACGGCCATGCGCCCGGGCTGGCCTTCTATGGGCGTGATGGCGGGGCTGACGGCCGCCGGCAGAAGCGCAACGATGGCATCCAGCGCTGCGCGCGGCGCCTGCAGCATCACCAGCCGGGATTCGCGCCCGCCCAGCACGCCGTCCAGCCTGGCCAGCAGTCTTTCAATCAGCCGGCTGCGCGGATTTTCGGGGGTGGCAACAGCGCCGGCCAGCACCGCCTCGCTGTCGAGCAGGGTGACCACTTCGCGCAGCTGGTTGGCGGCCAGCGTGGTGCCGGTTTCCACCAGATCGCAGACCAGATCGGCGCTGCCCAGGCGCGGCGCAATTTCAACCGCACCGGACAGCACCACCGGGTCGGCTTGCACGCCGTGGCGCTGCAGCCAGCCTTGCAGCAGGCGCGGATAGCTGGTGGCAATACGCCGCCCTTCAAGCTGCTGTGGCCCCCGCCAGGCCTCGTCCTGCGGCAGGGCCAGCGCCAGCCGGCAGCGCGCAAAACCCAGCGCCCGCAGCTCGCGCAGCCCGCCGTGCCGGTTCGTATCGGCCATTGCCTCGGCCAGCACATTGCGCCCGACAATGCCCAGGTCGCAGACCCCGCTGCTGATCAGTCCTGGAATGTCGTCATCGCGCACCAGCAAAAGATCAATGGGCAGATTTTCGCCATCGCAGTACAGCCGGTCTCGGCCGTGCCGGAAGCGCAGGCCACAGCGGCTTAAAAGATCGAGGCCGGCTTTGCTCAGACGGCCGGACTTCTGCGCCGCGATGCGCAGTCGTTTACGTGTTTGCATCGGAAGTTCCTGGTTCAGGCGTTGTCGGGTTTGGTATGGCCGAGCTGATGCAGCGCGTGCCGATAGCCGCCGTGGCCATCCTTGAGAAAGCGCGCCACGCGGCCGATGGTGGTGACGCTGACGCCGGTTTCGGCATGGATTTGCCGATAGGGTTTGCCGGCTGACAAATGCGGCACGACCTGCCAGCGGTCGATCATGGCTTCGAGCTCGGCCGGCGTGCACAGATCAAGCAGAAAGGCGCGCATGGCGTCCACGCCTTCCACCGCCAGCAACGCCTTGCACAGAGCGTCCAGCGCGGCTTCGGCGTTGTCTTGTCCTGCAGCAGTCTGTTTCATGGTCAGTTTGGCCCGTGCTCTAATGCGCCAATGTAACAGCGCATTAATACATTGGCGCATAACTTACCCCACCAGCCCGGCAATTGCAAGCATTGCGTCACAGTTTTTACTGTCTTTGCCCGATCAGCCCGTCAGGTGCGCACTTGCACAACCGCACAGCGCCGGGTCATGAGCCTTTTCATGACTATTTGGCGCGTAAGCATGCAGAGGGATTCACAACCGGAAATTTGCCATGCCCCACTTGTTGACCACAACCTGTTTTTTGCTGCTGTGCACTCTGCCGGCCACCGGCAGCGCCAGCGAGATTTTCAGCGACCGTTTTGAGCTCGATGACACAGCGCCTGAAATTGCCCTGTACGCCTACCTTGTGCCCGCAAGCAAGGACTGCAACATCAACAATCGCTCGGGGATCACCCAGGACACCACCGCCAAGATCTGCTACCAGCTTGAAAACAGGTCCGGAGACAAAACCCTGGATCAGCACGTCATCACCGACGATGTGCTGGGCACGACCTATCAGGGCAGCGACACCGTTGCACCCAACTCAATGATTACCGTTGACGCGGACATTCCGCCGTTTCAGATGGACGACCATGAAACCCGCTTTGTGGAATGGACGACACAGTCGGGGCCGCTGCAGGCCACCGCCGACTATATCCTGGAGCTTTCGTACAACCCCTACATCAAGCTTCGCACCCTGCTGCGGCCCGACAGCAGCGGTTGTCAGGACGGCGTGACTTCCAGCCTGACCTATACAAGCGGCTGGCTGCTGGCAACCGCCGCACCCGGAGATTCACTGACCGTCTGCTACAGCGCATGGAACGGCGGGGAAACGCAGCTCAACCGCCATCGGCTGACCGATGAAAACGACAGCGTCGTGCTCGATTCCACCGACACGCTGGCCGCGCAGGGGTTTTTCACCAAATCCAGAGCCTTCACGGCTTCGTCATCAACCGAGGTGGCCGGCACGTGGCGCGCCGGATTCAACGCCAATGAAGACACCACGCGCAGCAGCGCGGCGGCACAAGT